>DASVSM010000077.1:0-4311 GCA_036388115.1 Flavisolibacter sp. | reverse complement strand
CATTCTGTATCTGTATTCTTCCCGCCGGAGTATCTTTGCCGCCACAAAAATTACCGTCATGTTACAGTTGGCCACGTTGCGCAGCAATCCGCAAGAAGTGAAGGAACGCTTAGGCATTAAAAATTTCAAAGAACTTAATCTTGTTGACGAGATCATTGCATTGGATGACAGTCGCAAAAAACTGACCTTTCAGTTTGATGAAACCAAGGCAAAGATTAATGCTGCATCGAAAGAGATTGGCGGACTGATGGCGAAGGGAGAAAAGACGGAGGCTGAGGGAAAGAAGAAGGAGGTAGAAAATTATAAAAATACGCTGGGCCCGATAGAGCAGCAACTGGCAGCAACTGAAAAGGAATTGAACGACATGCTGGTGCTGTTGCCCAATCTTCCTTCTGCCAAAGTGCCAAAGGGCAAAACGCCGGAAGACAACGAAGTGGTAAGAACAGGAGGCAGCAAGCCCGAATTATATGCAGGTGCTGTGCCGCATTGGGAGCTGGCAAAGAAATTCGACCTGATCGATTTTGAGTTAGGCAATAAACTTACCGGTAGTGGCTTTCCTGTTTACAAAGGCAAAGGCGCCAAGCTGCAACGGGCCTTAATTCAGTATTTTCTCGATTACAATACCGCTGCCGGTTACACAGAGTTTATGCCGCCGCTGATGGTGAATGAGGCCAGTGCTTATGGCACCGGCCAACTGCCCGATAAAGAGGGGCAGATGTACCATATAACGGAGGATAACTTTTATCTCATCCCCACAGCCGAAGTGCCGGTGACAAATATTTACCGCGATGTGATCTTAAAGCCCGCTGATCTTCCGGTGAAGATGACAGCGTACACACCTTGCTTCCGGAGAGAAGCAGGAAGCTATGGCAAAGATGTCCGCGGACTGAACCGCCTGCACCAGTTTGACAAAGTGGAAATAGTACAGTTGGTACATCCCGATAAAAGCTATGAAGCACTGGAAGAAATGGTGATGCATGTGGAGAAGCTATTGCAATCACTGGGTTTGCCTTACCGCATCTTACGTTTATGCGGTGGCGATATGAGCTTTGCCTCTGCGTTGACATATGATTTTGAAGTATGGAGTGCCGCACAGGAGCGGTGGCTGGAAGTGAGCTCTGTTTCGGCCTTCGAAGCCTTTCAGACAAACCGCATGAAGATTCGCTTCAAAGACGAAGGCGGTAAAACACAGATGGTGCATTCACTCAACGGAAGCTCACTGGCTTTGCCCCGCATTTTGGCATCTTTACTCGAGAATAACCAGGATGAAAACGGTATCAAACTTCCGGTACCCTTGCAAGCGTATTTTGGAAGCGAAATGATCTAAGCAGAACGCAGGAGTTCAAACCCTTCATTATTTTACGTTCTGTATTCTGCGTTCGAACCAATACATATGTCATCATTCATTGCCGAAGGTTTTGGTTACTTAGCGTCGCTGTTGCTGGCGCTGTCGTTGCTGGTGAATAACGACCTGCGGTTTCGTTGGTTGAACACCGGTGGCTGCGCTGCTTTCATCATTTACGGGGTTCTTATCAATGCATTTCCCATTATCCTTACCAATGCCATTCTCTTCCTGATCAATGTTTATTCGCTGGTAAAAATTTACAGGAAGAAGGAAAGCTTTGACCTGGTGGAATTCGGGCAAGGAAATGCCCTGGTAAAGAAATTTCTCAGTTATTATAAAGAAAACATTCATTCGTATTTTCCTTCATTTCAATGGAAAGCAAATGAGCGATGTATCTGTTTTATGGTGTTACGGGATATGGCCATTGCCAACATCTTTATTGCTTCTGTAAATGATGATGTGGCGGAAGTAGAATTAAATTATACCATCCCCAAGTATAGAGACTTTAAAGTCGGCCGGTTCATTTTTGAGAAGGAAAAAGACTTTCTGCTGTCGAAAGGAATCAATAAAGTCGTTTACAAACAGGTAGCAAATAAAAACCACCTGCACTTTTTAAAAGTAACAGGATTTGTGAAGGAAGAATACAATGGTCATTCTTGTATTGTAAAGCATCTTGCCTAATCTTGTCAAGGAAAAATGGATGGGATAAATGATTGTTAAAGCAAACTGTGTTAGCAATTCTTTTTCATTTGTTGGTTCATATTCGATAGCTAAACCACAACTCATGAGAAAGATTACATTCTTAGCCATTGCATGCTGCTTTAGTGTTTTCGCCAATGCACAGATTTCAAAAGGCTCCCGGTATTTGGGTGGTTCTGTTGCATACTCGCAAAGCAAGGAAGAAGACACAGCTCCCACCGCCTACAACGAGAACAAAAATTTTATAATTGCACCAGCAATGGGTTTTGCATTGAAGGAAAACCTGATAACCGGTATTGATTTCTTTTATAGTAGCTCTGAGTCTATCAATCGTGCGCCAGGAAATACAATTGGCAAAACGCGTAGTGCAGGTGTCGGCGTTTTTATGCGGCGTTTTTATCCTATTGCAAAGAAATTTTACGCATTTGGCCAGGCAAGAGTGGGTTATTTTGATAAGCACGCAACGATAGCGGGAATTACAGGTTCTACTAGTAGTTCCACGACAGATGGATGGGGCCTTGAAGCAGGCATTTATCCAGGTATCACATACAATATTGCCAAAGCATTTTACCTTGAAATGGGTTTCAACAATCTTTTGAATATTTCTTACGCAAAAGAAGAGCGAACGGTAGTAGTATTCGGTAACCCTTCCACTTTTAAACAAAATAGCTTCTCCATTGGTAGCAGCCTTTCCAGTGGGCATTATTTAAGTGTTGGCGCACGGTTCATCATTCCAAAAAAATAAACGAAGAAAGAAGATTGGAAATGCAGCCTTGTGCTGCATTTTTTTGCTTCATCAGAGCCAGATTTGTTTTTAACGTTCCATGGGCACCATGCGGTTAAACTTTTACGTTATCCAAAGCTCGATTAAACAATCTGCATAGTTTCTAACCGGCCAAAAATCAGCACCTGCTCCATAGCGATTGTTCAGCGAGATGATGAAGCTGTTAGCGTATTCATAAAAGAATTAAAAACAGCGGGGCGTTGCAATGATGTGTTGCTATTTACGTTTTCAGAATTCGGACGGCGCGTTTTACAGAATAGCAATAGCGGAACGGATCATGGTACCGTCAACAATGTTCTTTCTAGTGACGGATTAAAACAAACAGGCATTATCAGTGCTTTGCCGGATTTAAACTACCTGGACGAAGGTGATCTAAAACACACTGTTGATTTTAAAGATGTGTACGCAACGATTTAAATAATTAACTCCGTACAGACGAAAGAATCGTTCCGGATCGGCCTGCAAGAAACTCCAGTTTATATGACGAAACCATCAGTAAGTAAAACACCCTGCCTTTTTTGGCGGGGTGTTTTGTGTAGGGCCATGCTCATGGCATGGCTTGCATGGTAATTATTTGATGTTTTTAGGCCATGCCATGGGCATGGCCCTACACTAACGTGTATCACTTGCGTGTGGGATATCCGGCGGCATGTCTTTTTGTTTACTTCTGCCAATTTTGTATAATACAAAAGCCATTAACGCAAAAAAGGCAACACCTAACCATTTGTAGCCATTCTCACCAAGGCCGGTTGCAATGCTATGTTCTGCATTTATTTTTCCCAACATGGCATTGGTTGAAGGAACTGCTGTAAGTATTGCCACCAACACGCCAGCCAATGCACCACCTGCTACCAATCCTGTAGCAAACAGATTTCCCTTACCCAAATCTTCTTCTTCTGCCGTCAACACTTCGCCTTTTTTCTTTTGCCGCCATTCTACAATACCACGAATGGCACCTCCAACGAAAATGGGAAGCGTGGTTGAAAGAGGCAGGTAGGTACCTACTGCAAACGACAGCGATTTAATGCCGCACAATTCAAGGGTGACAGCAATGAATACACCAACAAGTACAAACTGCCAGTCGAGGTTAAAGGATAAAATTCCTTTGATCAATGTCGCCATTAATGTTCCCTGGGGTGCAGGATAAACATCGGTACCAATAGCATGCTGAATGCCTTGTGCCGCCATTTCCGCTGTTGGTGTATCCAATATTTTTACTGTAGCACCAATGGCTAATGAAGAAACAATAGCGCCTATAAATAGAGCCAATTGCTGGTACTTTGGTGTAGCGCCGACAATGTATCCTGTTTTTAAATCCTGCGATGTAGCACCGGCATTAGCCGCAGCAATGCAGATCATCCCTCCCACGACCAAAGCCATTGGTTCATAAAAATGTCCTGTCCATTTTACAGCAATAAAGATCAGGCAGGTTCCCATTAATGTAGCAATGGTCATACCGCTGATCGGGTTATTAGAAGATCCA
>DASVSM010000076.1:0-2373 GCA_036388115.1 Flavisolibacter sp. | reverse complement strand
ATGAATATTGCGCCATAATTTTTAATTATTAAAAACATTCCTAATCTTTACGCACCTCATGAAATCTTTTCGTGCCCTTGTGATACTTCAAACCAACAAACATGAAAAAGATTTTCACGCTGCTGCTTTTGGGAATTTGTTACCAGGGATACTGCCAGCAGCCACCAATGGAATTTGACAAAGGCATGGTCCTGAACCTTGAGCTCCTGCAAGGTTTTACAAAGGCCAAATCAATGCCCGAGCTTTATTTAGCAGACCTGCGTCTTTCACCTCAGTGGACGATTGCACCAGGTGTTTTAAGGACCGGTGTTACCGGCGGGGTGTTGTACAACAGCAGTAATCTTTCTGCTTTTGGCGGCCCCAACCTGGCGCTTAATTTAAAAACAGTAAAAGCGGGTGAAATGGGTTCGCTTCTAAATGTTCAATTCGTTGTTGAGCATCTCTGGGGTTCCGACAAACAACGATTGTTAGGGGGAGGCTTTCGTACGGAGATCGGGAAGAAACTGCTGCTGTCCGTTCTCACCCACCGGGACTACAACCTCAATTACTGGAATGCAGAATTTGGTGTCGGCATCAACTTCCTCCGTAAAAAAGTTTCTTCTACTGTTATCGATTAAACACTTGACTTATGGGAAAGAAAGCATTAGTTATCAGTGGTGGCGGATCCAAAGGCGCCTTCGCCGTAGGCGTATTAAAACGTCTTGCGTTTGAATTTCCGGATATTGCGTTTGACATTTTTGTTGGCACAAGTACCGGCGCCCTGATTGCGCCGTTGGCCGTAATGGGAGACATTCCACTGCTTGAAAAATTATACACCGGCGTAAAAACGGAAGACATTGTTTTAAAGGGAAACGTGATTGACCGCTTTATGAACGATGTATCGCTGTTTGATGCGAAACCACTGGGAAACCTGGTGAAACAATTTTACAACGACGCCAACTGCGATAAGATATTTAAATCAGGGAAGGAAGTCTTCCTTGTAACAACGTGCCTGCAAACAACCCAGGCAGTGGTATGGACCTCGCAACAGCCACCGGCTGTCACCAGTTACGAAATGATAAAGGCTGCAAATTTCACGGAGTTCAGAAGGGCTGTAGTGGCCTCCGCCAACCAGCCGGTTTTTATGCAGCCAATAGAAATAAGGGAAGGCACTCCCATTCGCCAGTACGTGGATGGCGGCGTACGGGAGTACCTGGGTATGCAGATAGCGATAGATGCAGGCGCTGATGAAATTTTTGCCATCTCCCTTTCTCCATTAAAAAAAGACAGTGCCGAAACCCGTTACACCAAAACCTTCGGTGTATTGCAACGGACGCTTGACATTTTTACAGCCGATGTTGGTGATAGCGATATCAAAATACCGCAGCTTTATAATAGAGCCCTGCGCTATATACAGGCGGCAAAACAAAACATGAAAGATGATGGCATAGCCCAACAGGATATTGACCGCTATTTTAACGTGCCCATGTTTGATACGTTTTCCGGAAAGAAACCCATCCGCATCCATCACATCATGCCCGACGAACCGCTGGATGGAGGGCCGGGAGGACTTGAATTTGACCCGGTAAAGATGACCGCCATGGTGAAAAAAGGAGAAGCTACTCTTTCGTCCTATATGGCCTCTTTACCCAAAAGCCCTGATGGAAATGTGTGATACGACCTGCCGATGTTGACGTTGTAAAAACACTTCATGTCATTTCATAAATAACACCGCTTTTATTTAGGCAGCTCTGACAGAGTTGCCTTTTTTGCGATGTTTCGAGGCCAGTGTTTGACCGGAGACTTCTACTCCAGCAAAAAAATTAATGGCCCGAAAACCGGCTGCCATAGGGTTGACAGTGATGCATTCTTTCTTTACAGTGTTAAACAATTTTATCAACCCCAATTCATCAACATGCTACAAACAATGGCCGAAAGGCAACCCGCTACAGAAATCGTTATCACACCCGCCAACCTGCTGGAACACTGGCAGGGTCATCGCCGTCTTACCCGCAAACTTATTGAAGCCTTTCCGGAGAAAGAGCTTTTTTCCTATTCCATCGGCGGCATGCGGCCTTTTTCCGGACTTGTTTTTGAAATGCTGGATATGGCCGTGCCCGGCCTGCTGGGCATCATTACCGGACAATGGCAAACCATTGATCAAATGGTGCACATCAGCGGAAAACCGGTTGCACAAACCAAAGAAAGCTTACTAAACCAATGGGATGAGACAACCGAAAAAATGAATGCTTTATGGCCGCAAATTCCGGAAGGCCGTTTCCGGGAAGAGGATATTGCTTTCGGCCAGTATCCGGGAACCATCTATTCGTTTATCCTTTATTTCATTGATAACGAAATTCATCATCGGGGACAGGCCTATGTGTACCTGCGGTC
>DASVSM010000075.1:0-12533 GCA_036388115.1 Flavisolibacter sp. | reverse complement strand
CCTGTTAACGAGTCCATGCTTTAAATTAAAAAGGCCTCAAACTGAGGCCTCAAGTCAAACAAACAAATGATTCTTACTAAGGTTGTCTTTCTTCCTGTTGAACACCGCTTTCATCTTTTTGTCCGTGTGCGGGACCTGCTTTCTGTTCTTCACTTTCGTTCATCATGTCGCTCATCTGTTGCGAGTTGTTTGTACTAACACGCTGCCCGGTCCCCTGCACTTGCGGAGTAGTATTGTTCTGCTGTCCCTCACGGTGCGGATGATCCTGCTGGTTCATTGATGGTTTATTGTTTGTGCTCATGTCTATTGTTTAGGATACTCCTGCAAAAAGCATCCCACGACTTAACCGGTCTGGCCGCTAGGCACGTAAATTCTTTATAACATCCTTCATCAGCGGCCTGACCGGTTACAGGTCACCCAACTGTGGACGAAGCACAATATCTTCCACAACAGCTTGGGGCGAAAGTTGCGATGCGGCAAAGATCATCTTGGCGAGGTCTTCTGTTTCCATGATGCGGCTTTCCGGAACGCCGCTACCTTTCCATGAATCTGTGTAAACAGCGCCGGGAATAACCGCTGTTACTTTAATGCCGTGTTCTTTTAGTTCAGCCCGGAGATTACGGGTGAAACCAAGCAGGGCATACTTGCTGATGCTGTAAGCACCACCACCGGGGTAAGCAGCTAAGCTTGCAATGGAGCAAATGGTAAAAATATGTCCGCTCTTTTGCGCTTTCATTCTGGGCAGAAGCGTTCTGGTGGTATGGTAGGCACTAAACAGGTTCACTTCCAGCATGGCTTCCAAAGCACCATCGGGCTCATCGGAAACATTGCCCTGGATAAAAGTGCCGGTGTTGTTGATGAGCACATCAACGGAGTCTGCCCTGGTCAACACCCATTCGCCAAACAGAATGGCCTTTTCTTTTTTTCCAATATCCAGCGCTTGTCCATCAACTGTCACATTTGGAAACCTGGTTTTCAATTCCTCTATTGTTTCTAAAAGATTTGCTTCTGTTTTGGAACAGAGGAACAAGTTATAACCATGAAGAGCATAGATCGCTGCTAACGCTTTTCCTATTCCCCGCGACGCTCCGGTAATGACGGCATTCATATTGTATCCTATTTTTGACGTTTTAAAAATCCTGAAGAAATCAAAAGTAATTCGCTAACGCGGACAAAGATTAAAATACGTTTCTTAAATAGCCTGGGCTCGCTTTTGACTTTTAGTTTTGAATTTTTCCTTTGCACGTATGAAGTATAAACATCTTTTTTTCGACCTCGACCATACCCTTTGGGATTTTGATGCCAACGCAAGAGCGACACTTTTGCAGTTACACGTTGATTTGAACTTACCTGAAAAAGGGATTCATGATTTTGACCTTTTTTACCGCAACTATCTTGTACATAATGAGAAGCTCTGGGCCAGGTACCGCAACGGACAGATCAGGCAGGATGAACTGCGTTTGAAAAGAATGTGGCTGTCGCTGCTGGATTTTAAAATTGCTGATGAAGCATTGGCCAAACAGATGAATGAAATATTTCTGCAACTGCTTCCTACAAGGACACTCCTGTTTCCCGACACGATTGAAGTGTTAGAATATCTCAGAGACAAGGGTTACGGGCTTCACCTTATTACCAATGGCTTTGAAGAAACACAACACAACAAGTTGAAAAGTTCGGGCCTCGATCGTTTTTTTAAAGTAGTGGTGACCTCAGAGTGCAGTAATAGCTTGAAACCGCAGAAAGAAATTTTTGAATATGCATTAAATAGAACGGGAGCAAAGATTGAAGAAAGCCTGATGATTGGCGATACGCTGGAGGTGGACGTAGTTGGCGCACTAAACATAGGCATGGATGCCGTGCATGTAAACTATAACGCGGCAGAACAAGAGGTAGAACCTACCTACACCATCTATCATTTAAAAGAGCTGAAGAATTTTTTATAAAAAAAGTCCCCGTTTTTGGCGGGGACTTTTTTTAATCGCAAATGCTCGACCAGAGGCAGCTTGTTTTCTTTTGGCTACTGCACTCGGTTTTTGTGACCTTGCATTCCTTCGTTGTGTTTTTTGTTGGCCTTTTATTGTTGTTCAAAACAGTTGCTGTAACCACAGCGGCAGTTAAGAACATAACAAGGAAAATCAGTAAATATTTTTTCATAACCCATCGTTTAGACAATTAAGGTAAAACATTTTTTAATACGTTTTACCATCTTCCTAAAACAGATACCCCGCCTTTTACCTTCTGGTTCATCTTCACATCAATCCTGGTTCCAATGGGAAGCAGCAGGTCAACCCGCGAACCAAATTTGATAAAGCCCATCTCTTCAGCCTGCTTCACCTTATCGCCGGGCTTGAGGTAGTTAACAATCCGTTTTGCCAGGGCGCCGGCAATTTGCTTCACCAGCATTTCCTTCTCACCTGCTTTATAAACCACCGAATGGCGTTCATTTTCGGTAGATGATTTGGGATGCCAGGCCACCAGGTATTTGCCCTTGTGATACTGGCTGTACATTACTTCACCACTAACGGGGTTACGGTTTACATGCACATTCAACGGGCTCATGAAAATAGATAGCTGCAGCCGCCTGTCTTTAAAATATTCATCGGCCTCCACTTCTTCAATTACCACTACGGTACCATCACAGGGCGAAACAATCAGCTCTTCATCATTAGCATGCTGGCGTGTCGGAATACGGAAAAACGACAGGATGAAAATAAGCAGCACTAAAATACCCATGACTGTTATCCAGCCCAGTAGCGGATAGGCAGGCAAAACCAGCAATACGGTTAACGCAATAATAGCTGCAGCAATGATGGTGCTGATAAAAATTGTTCGGAAACCTTCTTTGTGAATTTTCATAATTAGTGTAAGAGTGCAAAAGTAGGAAATTAGGTGTCAGGCCGCTCAATGCGGCCAGACACCTATTGCAATCCTGATGCCTTTAGAATAACCTGCTTGTAACTTCCTTCTCATTTGCCTCGTCATAAACAAAATCTTCCTTCTTCATTCCACTGATCTCAAAAAGTAATTCTTTATTGCAAAGTGTTCCGTTTCTTATTCCTGCATAATCTTTTGAAGAAGAAAATTCCCAGTCGGTTTCGATGGAAGCTAAATTCGCTGCTTGTGGATTTAAATGAATGTAATGAGCACATGCCAACAGATAAGGATCCTGAACACTGACCGGATCGTTCTTGCATATACATTTTGCTTTGGTTTTCTTCTGAAACAAATTGCCTGCATGATTTTGTTGTTTGTTAATAGCCTGGGTATAAGAACTTAATGTTTTACCAATTACTTTTGAAAGTATCTGAAGGTGTGTTTCTTTTGCACCCAGAACAATATAGTGGCAGCCGGCTTCATTGGCAACTAGAATAAAATGAAAATGATTTGGCATTAAGCAGTATGCCAGTATATCGGCATAAGGAAGCCACTCCTTCCTGACCTTCCGTAAAAAATACAAATAGTTTTCACGGTTAAAGAAAACCTTTTGTTTATCATTTCCGCGATTATAAAGATGATAGACCCGGTTAGATTCGAAATGCATGGTAAGAAAAGATAAACAAGAAACGGCCAGCCTGCAAACATGTAAGGGTCGGGCCGCTTTGAGCGGCCTGACCCCTAGGTCAAAGCCTGCACTAAAATCCTGGAAACTTCGCCGGCCTTTGTCCATACCATAAAGTGCGAACCTTTATCAATGACAACATCCGGCCTCGTGTATTTCACCGGCAACATTCTATCAGTGTTGCCATGGATATGAAAAATGCCGTTTGGCCGCTCACAATTCTCCCAATTTAAAATAGCGCCGATTGCCCATTTCATAAACACGGGATCAAGCTGTGATAAGAAATAGCGCATCAGCATTTTTTCGTTTTTTGTTTTGGTGCCAAACATCCACTGCGCTATTCTTAGGTATGGGCGACGAAATACAAATCGGGGAATGAGTTTGTAAACACGGGTGGCACGGGCAAGCCTTAACAACGGGGGAAACTCGGTATTGCAGCCGACGCTGGAAATGAGGATGGTTTTATGCGGTTGAAGAAATTGTGTCATGGCGGAAGCAATCATTCCGCCCATTGATAAGCCAACTATTGAAAACGGTTGCGAGGTATCGATGTTCACCGCTAATCGTTTTGCATAACTATTGAGCGATTCACCTTTTACTGGTGCAATCCAGTCGAGATAATGAATAGCATACCCCTCAGGCAGCTTTACCCGTTCAAACGCCCTTCGGTCTGCACCCAGGCCGCTGATAAAATACACGTTCATTGTTTTGCCCTGATCCATCCGATTAACGATACGATTGTCCATGTGCCTTCCAACACAAAAAAAGGCCAGTATTCAATAAGATAAGAAGCATAGCAGGTCATGGATGCCCCAATGGTATTGAGTGCAAAAAAGAGGCGGCTTTGCGAAGACATCCATTGAAAGGTGCTGAAAAAATAAGCCACTAAAATAAGGAAAACACCAATTGTTCCGATCCAGTCACTGCCGCTCATGATGTAGAATTAATCCGCAAAACTAAAGCCTTTCAGGAATGAACTGCGTGGATCACTTCGTCACTCAACGGTGAGACAGCAGGTCCAAAGTAATGGGTCAGCACACCTTCTTCATTGATTAAGTATTTGGAAAAATTCCAGGAGGGCGCCTGTTCGTTCCATCCGTTCAGATCCTTTCTTGTGAGCCATTGAAACACCAGATGCTGTTCGGCAGCTTTTACCACCACCCCCTTCTTTGCAAGGAGAAAACTCACGCCGTAATTGCGGGAACAAAAGCTGGCAATCTCCTCATCACTCTTCTTTTCCTGCTCTTTGAAATCATTAGCCGGAATGGCAATGATCTCCAGGTCTTCTTTGGAGCGCTGATATAATTTTTGAAGCTCGGTGTATTGAGGTGTGTAACCGCAATCGCTGGCCGTATTTACCAGTAGTACCTTTTTTCCTCTCAGCGTTTCAAATTTTAATTCCTTTCCACTTGATAACTGCAGCGACAGCGAATGAAACGGTACGGCCGGCAATTTGTTTGTTTCATTGTGCAGCCACTTTACATTGCTTGTTTTTTGGCCTACCCAAATAAACAGGGGGTAGATAAGTTTAAGAACCTTTTGCTTTAACGTCAATGCCATTTCTTTTAAATAAAAAACCCTGCAGGAAGCAGGGTCGATTCAATTCTATTTTTGTTATTTGAACGTCAGCGGAAGCGTTACCATTGCTTCGTCCCACGCAACCAGCATGTCGGCACCGGTTGCCGACTTGGAAAATGAAATAGTAAACGGCTCCACAGGTGTACTACTTTTCTGCACAGGAACACTAACCCGTAACGCATCTTTTTTCTCGTCATATTTAAAGGCGCCCCACACATCCGTATCCTTGTTAAAGATGAGGGTCCATTCAGTTTCGGCAGGCACAGCAAATATTGAATAGCGGCCTTTCGCCAGCTTTTTGTCCTTAATTTTTATTTCCTTGTATAACTCAATCTCTGTGGCTTCATTGGCACCTAACCGCCAAATTTTTCCATATTCCACCAGGTTTCCAAAAATGGCTCTTCCTTCTTTTTGCGGACGACTGTAAATTACTCTGGCTACTAAAGGTTCTGTAGCCTTATCCTGAATTTTTAATACCGGGTAATTAACCGGGTAATAAGCCATATCCATCGGCGACTTATCCAACTGCGGCAGCTTTAATGCCGGCGATGCCGTATTGCCGGAAGAAGTGTTTGTTGCAGAAGTTTGAGCGAAACCAATTTGACCGATAGCCAAGAAGCAGACGAGAAAAAGTTTGTTCATACGAAGGGATATTTAGAAGCAAATGTATTGATACGGGACGTTATCGAACCTGAAAAAATCAGGCGAGGAGCTCTGTCATTTTTTGTTTTGCCATTTGTTTAACATCGGGGAAAAATTCATGGTAATATTGTTTCAGTTCGTCGTAATGTAATTGAAAAAGCTCGAACGCTTTTGTGCTGTCATTCATGTAGGCAGCACGCCTTGCCAATCCCCGCAGGCTTCTTTGCATACCACCCGGTGTTCGGTAGTGATACAACCAGTTGTCTGTTTTCATGTACGTTAATACAGGTACAAACGGTTGCGGCAGATGAATTCTTTCCTGCTCCAGTGTTTTATAAACCCAGGCGGTAAATTCAAAAAGAGATGTCCCGGAGAATTCCTCTTTATCATTTGCCAGAAAGTGATCATAAAGAATATCCATGATTGGCCCGCTGTACAACCGGTAATCGGGACGAAATATTTTTTTTGCCTTTGCTGTAACCGGATGGTCATCTGTAAAGCTGTCAATGGCCCTGTGAAGTTCAATTCCTTTTTGAACGTTTACCGTATATAAAGATTTCTGTGCACCTTTTATAAAATCAGAGATCATGTTTCCAACCAGCAGGTGCGGTACATTGAACGATAGATATGCATGAGCGAGGTAGTTCATCACCTTAAAAATACAATTCGTTCAACTTAACATTTTTATAACCAGTGTTAAGAGAGTTAACAGTGTCATCCAATCGTCACAATTCACTTGCAGTGGGGTGTAACCAATTATACTTTTGTCTCGTCACAATAACAAACGACAAATTTTTAAAATTATAAAACCAACGTTATGAAATTTCTATTAGCAACTTTAATCTCTTTGTTCTCCTTAGTGAGTACAAAATCACAGGCAGCCGATGAGGTAACTGTATCATCTGCGGTGATTGCCTCTTTTCAATCTTCTTTTAAGAATGCATCGGAAGTTTCCTGGAAGGCAACCGAAAATTATTATAAAGCCGATTTCGTTTTAAACAGCCAGTATGTATCTGCTTTTTATGACAATACCGGAAGCCTGATGGCTGTTACCAGAAACATCAACTCCTTTCAATTACCAATTACGCTGCAAACCAAGTTGAAAAATTCATACAGTTCCTACTGGATTTCTGACTTGTTTGAGTTAAGCGATGATAATGGAATAAGTTATTATGCAACAGTTGAAAACGGTGATGCAAAGATCACGTTGAAGTCAAACGGAACCGGTGAATGGTCTGTGTATCAAAAACAACGCAAGAGCTAAAACGTCAACCGGGAATCGGCAACAAGATTTTTTTCAATCTGCCGATGGTTAGATAGTCAGTAGTTGATTTCTTATTCACAAGTAACCATTCACGTCCCCGATAACAAAGCTAGTTTTGGTGTGTAAATCGTCCCGCTGAGGTGCAAACCGAGGCGGGATATTTTTTGCCCTAAATTTGCGGCCTAAATTGAATGGTAATGAATAAAGGACCTGTTTCACAATTTTTACAACATCATTTTCGACACTTTAATGCGGCTGCCGTAGTGGATGCAGCAAAAGGATATGAAGTGCATTTGGCTGAAGGTGGAAAAATGCTGATGTCTTTGGCAGGTGCCATGAGTACAGCAGAATTAGGAATCTCTTTAGCAGAAATGATTCGTCAGGATAAAGTGCATGCCATCTCTTGTACAGGTGCCAATCTGGAAGAAGACGTCATGAACCTGGTGGCACATAATCACTACGAGCGGATACCCAACTGGAGAGATTTAACACCACAACAAGAGTGGGAATTACTGGAAAGAGGGTTAAACCGCGTGACGGATACCTGTATCCCCGAAGAAGAAGCATTCAGAAGGATCCAACGGCATATTCATAAGATCTGGAAAGAGGCAAATGACAAAGGCGAACGTTATTTCCCGCACGAATACATGTACCAGCTTTTGCTGAGTGGTGTGATGAAAGATGATTACCAGATTGACCCGAAAAATAGCTGGATGATTGCGGCTGCAGAAAAGAACCTGCCGATTGTTGTCGGTGGTTGGGAAGACAGCACGATGGGGAACATCTTCGCTTCGTATGTGTACAAAGGCGAGATAGCTGCCAGTACAATGAGGAGTGGTATCGAGTACATGGTTTGGCTGGCCGAATATTACAAAAACAATAGCGATGGCAAAGGCATTGGTTTCTTCCAGATTGGTGGCGGCATTGCCGGTGATTTCCCGATCTGTGTTGTGCCGATGATGTACCAGGATCTGGAGATGCATGAAATCCCTTTCTGGAGTTATTTCTGCCAGATATCCGATTCAACTACTTCGTATGGCTCATACTCCGGTGCACACCCGAATGAAAAAATTACCTGGGGTAAACTGGACATTCATACACCCAAGTTTATCATTGAAAGCGATGCGACGATTGTAGCGCCGCTGGTGTTTGCTTATGTGTTGGGATGGTAAAAAAAGTTTCACAATAAAAAGCCGCAAAGTGATTTGCGGCTTTTATTTCCATAACTCCCCGAAGTCGATGGTGGCAGAACAGTCCTGTTCGAAATTGAAAGTGAAGGTGAAAGAGGTGCCTTTTTGAGTTAAGGCATATTCATCATTCTCCAACACATACACTTCCGTTTCTTCTGTATCAGGCGATATGATTAAATAATACATCACACCTTGTTGCTGGTATAAGCCGAGTTTTGTATGGCGGTCTTTTAATGCGGTGGAAGGAGAAAGAATTTCGACAACCAACGAAGGCGGAAAATCAATAAATTTTTTTGTGGTCTGTTGGCAAAGAACCGAAACATCAGGCTGAACGATTGTATCTTCTGAGATTTTGTAATCAATTGCCTGATATGCTTTGCAATTCTTGCAGTTTCTTAAGGCGATATAAAATAGTCCACCCAGCGTATTGGCAATCAATTGATGCCTTGGTGTAGGTGCAGGGCTCATGGCATGTGGAATGCCATCGATCAATTCCCACTTTCCTTCCCACTGCACATAATCATCATACGTATAATAAGGTAATATCTTTACTGCGCTGGCCATAACCAAATTTACAACCAGGAAAGCTTATTCCAATATTGCCAGTTCCTTTCTTGCTTTCTCTGCATCCCTGGCATGCTGAACACTACGAAGAAGAAAATAAAAGATGATCACTTTATAGATCCACCCGCCGACTAGCGACATGGCACCAAGCTGCACGTAGTTGACGATGGTTAAGCCAACAATGACTACAATGGCAGTAATGGCTGCGATCAATGGCTGCAGATGTGCAAATAAACCCAGGCCCACAAACAAAGCCGGCATCATTAAAATATAAGGCAGGTTATCGGCAATTGGTAACCCCGCCCATAAATACATAAAAATGCCTGCGATTAAAAAGACAAGGGCAATGCTGAAAAGTGCATACTTTGTTTTCTTCCGTGAATGATGAAAGTTATCCGTTAATACTTCCCGGCGATACGGGTCTTCTAAAATGGAGATTTCATTCTGAGGAGAAGATGAGTAGCTGGTTACAGAAGGGTGATCGCTCATGATTTTTTATTCGTACCTGAAAATAGACCCTAAAACACAGAAAGCAAACTTTGTGGAAGAAAACAAACCCGCTTTTGGAAAGCGCCTAATCCGGCAACCCAAGACATCATAAACAAAATGCCACTCATTCCTGAGTGGCATTTTGTTTTATGTGGACGATTACTATTTTCTGTTTATACGGCTTCCTTTTTCTTTTTCGCTTTATCACGAGCATCTGTTACCCAATCGCTCTTAGATACCGGGTCCGGATAACGGAATGTCCCGTTTCAGCATCGCATCACGGTTGGCCATTTCCCATCCGGTATAAAATACCAACTGTGCTCTTTTCTGCATCAGCTCATAATTTATTTTATCCGGTGTGTCAGTTGGCTTGTGATAGTCGGGACGAAGCATACCATCGTAATAAAAAATGATAGGCACGCCGTAACGGGCAAAATTGTAATGGTCGCTACGGTAATAGATTCTTTCCTTATCATTCGGATCATTATACTTATAATCCAGTTGCAGCTTGCTGTACTTTTTATTCTGTGCTTCTGATATAACTTTCAGATCAGAGCTGATTTTATCGTCGCCCACTACGTAGATGTAGTTCAACGTATCTGGCTTGCGGTCCGGATCACTTCTGCCGATCATGTCAATGTTCAGATTGACGGTTGTTTTATCTAATGGATAGATAGGATGATCGGTATAATATTCAGAGCCCCACAATCCTTTTTCCTCACCGCTGTTGGCAAGAAAAACGATCGAGCGGCGCGGACCCTTTCCTTCGCTTTTTGCTTTAATAAATGCTTCGGCAATCTCCATAATACCAACCGTACCCGAACCATCATCGTCGGCACCGGGATAAACCACACCATTGCGTTTACCAACGTGATCATAATGCGCAGAGATCACCACATATTCATCCTTTAAGTCTGTACCGGGCAACAGGCCAATAACATTGCTGGCTGGCAGCGTGATGGAACTTTTCTTTACATCCAGCATTACTTCAGATTTTGCCGTTTGCAGCGATGTAGCAGTTCCTTTCACTGCGTCATATTTATCACCGGCAATTGCTCTTGCCAGGTTTTCAGAGATCTGGAATTGCATGGGCGAAAGCGTTCTTCTGAATGCATGAATACTTTGAAAACCTTTACGGCTGGAAGGCGTCGTTCTGGGGAAGGTACCGCCAACAACAAAAACGCCGGCCGGTCCTTTCTTTGATAATTGTTGATAGAAACCAGCGTTTGCGGTTCCCACCACCATCACTAATCTGCCGGCCAGGTCGGCATTCCTTAATGAATCAGTAGCGCCGGAACCTATTACCACTATTTCATTCAGCCGAACGGTAGCTGCTATTGTAGCCCCGCCAACAGTAAAGTCTTTGTCCAGCTCATAGGCTTTGCCGTTCACTTCCATGGCGGCGGCGAGTAATGTATCCTGATAAATAGAATATACCTGCTGGTAGCTTTGGCCATTGCCCGGCTGCAACCCGATCTCTTTAAAATAAGCCTCAATGTAAGCAGCGGCTTTGCGTTGCCCTTCGGTACCGGTTTCGCGGCCTTCCATATCGGGAGCGGCAAGAATGTACAAATGCTTTTTCATATCGGCAGTAGCAATTGTTTTTGCGTACGCATCCGGCTTTGCGCCTTTTTGCGCCATCGCAAAAACAGTTGTACCTGCCAGTACAATAGTGAATAGTTTCTTCATGAAGTCTTTCGTTTTAAGCGGATGAAAATATCCTTTATCCTGTAAACGAGGGAAAAGAAGTTGTTAAGTGGCCATTAAAATGATGACGGCGGTTCAGGCGCAGGCAATCTTTGCAACCCTTGTCTGGTGCCGGCCACCTTCGAATGCTGTGGATAGAAATATATTAACCATTTCTTCGGCCATTGGCGGTGAAACAAAACGGGCAGGAACGCAAATGACATTGGCATTGTTATGCTTGCGAACAAGCGCTGCTACTTCGTTGTTCCACACAATTCCTGCACGAACACCCTGATGTTTGTTAGCAGTAATAGCAACACCATTAGCGCTTCCGCAGATCAGGATACCGCAGGCGGCTTCACCACTTTCAACGGCAGCCGAAACAGGATGTGCAAAGTCAGGATAATCAACCGAAGTGGTGCTTTGTGCTCCGTAGTCTTTTACCCGCACCCCTTTTTGCTGCAGCATTTCAATTATTATAGATTTATATTCAAAGCCGGCATGGTCGGAACCAATGGCAATGGGCTTTGAGGTGTCGAAGATGTTATTCATAAAACTGGTTTTTGCAAAGATAGGCGGCGGCCTCCTTTATCCCCCAAGGAGCAAGTGTCCATGCACAGAAGGTCAGCTTAAGCAAATGGCTTTCCCTTTTCGGTTTGCCTTTTATTTTCAGTTGTAGTTTCACGCAAAGGGGCAAAAGAAGCAAAGGAAAATTTATTGTGGTCGTTGTGGTTCTTCGTGTTCGTTGTGCTCCAAAAAAGGAGCATACAGCCGGACTGTTGAACAATTGAGATCCTTCACTTCGCACATGATAAACTACACCAGCAATGCGGTGAAGTGCCACTGCTTGCCACATAAATAAAACTGTTATTGTTCCGTCATTATCATTCGCCAAGCCATACCCTCGCTTACTTTTGTTTTCATGTCATCGATCATTGAAGTAAATGGCTTAACAAAGGTTTTTAAAGGCCTGACGGCTGTTGACAACCTTTCTTTTTCCGTACCGAAAGGAGAAGTGTATGGTTTTCTCGGACAGAATGGCGCCGGCAAATCAACTACCATTCGTATGCTGCTGACGCTTATCCAGCCCACCTCCGGCACCATTTCTATTTTAGGCAAAGACCTTTTTCATCATCGTAAAAAAGCACTCAAAGAAACAGGCGCCATCATTGAAAAGCCGGATATGTACAATTACCTCACTGCATTGGAAAACATCGGCATCATGGCACGGCTGAGCGGTGTACGCCTCACCAAAAAAGAATTGCTGATGCAGTTGGAAAGGGTGGGACTTGCCGAGCGGGCAACCAGTAAAGTCAAAACCTTTTCGCAAGGCATGAAGCAACGCCTGGGCATTGCCTGCGCACTGGTGCATAACCCGCAACTGATCGTTTTGGACGAACCCACCAATGGTCTCGATCCGCAAGGCATTGCAGATGTCCGTCATCTCATTTTATCCCTTAGCAGAACCGAAGGCAAAACCGTTTTTGTTTCCTCGCACCTGCTGAGTGAAATTGAAGTGATTGCTGACAATATGCTGATTATTGACAGGGGTAAAAAAGTG
>DASVSM010000074.1:0-1892 GCA_036388115.1 Flavisolibacter sp. | reverse complement strand
CCCTGCCACAGGCAATGAAGCATTAATGGCAGCAGTCTATTACTTGTTTACAGTTTATGCAAACAAGTAACAGTCCGGCTAACGGATTCATATTATGCCTATAAGAGCGGCCACGTGAAAACGTTGCGGAAGCCTGTTGGTTTTCAACCCTCATTCACCCAACCATTTTTTAAAATCCGGCGCCTTCAACCGGCTGATGATGACATCTTCGCAGGGAGCCGGTTTGACTTGTACTTTCAGCTTTCCGCCAAACCAGGCATGCACTTTCTCAATGGCATCATAATGCAGGATAAACTGCCGGTTGGCCCGGAAAAAATATTGGCCATCAACTTCACTTTCAACCTCATCCAGCCGTTTATCAAAAACAAGGTCTTCGCCTGTTTTGGTTTTTATGTAGAGCAGTTTATCCTTTGTATAGAAATACGCGATGTTATCGGCTGGTACTGACAACAGTCGCGTACCAATCCGTGTAAGAAAACGTTTCTTCTGCCCGTTGCGTGAGAATGATGAACCATTGGAATGCAGGTAGCTGCTCTTGTCGGCAGGTTGCAAGGGCGAGCAGTGTGTTCGTTTATATTTTAATAACGCTGCTTCTAACTCAACTTTACTCAATGGTTTTAGCAGGTAGTCAACACTGTTTTGCTTGAAGGCTTTAAGTGTGTGTTGCTGATAAGCAGTAATAAAGATGACCGGTGCTTCAATTTGAACACTGTTGAAGATTTCGAAACTCTCCCCATCGCCCAGTTCAATATCCATCAGTATCAGGTCGATCAACGGGGCATTTTTCAGGAACTGAACACTGGCTTCCACGCTATCCAGAACGTTGATCACCCTGATGTCTCTGCCCAGTTCGCGCAGCATCTCTTTTAGGCGCAGTACAGCAATGGCTTCATCTTCAATAATGACAATGTTCATAAACCTTTCTTTTGATAACAGGAAAACTGACGACGAATTCCTGCTGTGTTGATTGAACGGAAACTGTTGGAAGGTCCAGCAAGGCAAACTTTTTTTGAAGGTGCTGCAGGCCAAGGCCGCTTTTCCATTTTATTGGTTTTGGCTGGTGGTTATTTTGTACAATCACCTGCTGCCTCCGCCGGTCAAAACAAATACGAATCTGCAGCGGCGCTGCTTTTGTTACCCGGTTATGCTTAATGGCGTTTTCAATCAGTATTTGCAGGCACAAAGGCGGCACCTGAAAATCGGAAGCCTCCTTCACGTCAGTAAAAAGTTCCAGGCCTTCGGGATAGCGGGTCTTTAGTAAGGAAAAGTAGGTGTAGGCAAACGTCAGTTCATCTT
Source organism: Flavisolibacter sp. (assembly GCA_036388115.1). Lineage (GTDB taxonomy): Bacteria > Bacteroidota > Bacteroidia > Chitinophagales > Chitinophagaceae > Flavisolibacter. The sequence continues at coordinate 596 of DASVSM010000074.1, read as the reverse complement.
CCAGGTCTATTAAAGCACTCTCGTTTGCCTCTAACAGGTAACGGTAAACAAAGGCCATATCCTGTGTAAAAGAAATGGCGCGGCTCTTGTTTATTTCAATCAGCCCGATAAGTGTATTTAATGTGTTGAAAAGAAAGTGCGGCTGGATCTGCACCTTCAGCGAATCCAATTGCACCTGCACATTCAGTCGTTTCATTTCTTCCGCCTCCTGGTTGCTTCGATGCCACTCTGAGAAGAAGTAGAGACTTTCGTAGACGGCTATTTGCAAAAGAATGAACAACAGCGTAATCCCAATGGTGTAGGAATATGAACTCCAGCTGGCAGTAGGTACACCCCAAAGATTGGTTCTGTCTTCCAGGAAAATGCGCAAAAAGCCCACCGATACAGCATACGGTACGGTAGTGCTAACCAAAATCCTCACACGGCGTCTCACCTGGCTCAAGCCGGCGAAAGTTTTTCTTAGCTGCAAAATCAAAAACCGCGTGGGCTCCCACATGGCCAGTGTATGTAAAAACGTGAGAAGGAAAATTTTTATGTAAAGATTTTCGTCCTGCCACGAAAAGGCCATCTCCAGCATAAAGAAAAAAAAGAAGACG
>DASVSM010000073.1:0-2917 GCA_036388115.1 Flavisolibacter sp. | reverse complement strand
ACAAAGATATTTTCTCATTAGAAGAGGTCGATTTATCCGCGCAGCCTTTCTTCCTTTCGGCGTATGGATTTTCTGTATGGACAAGATAGTCCGCTGTTATCTTTGGCCACTTAAATTAGTGTTCCTCCATGCGATTGAAGTTCATTCTACCGCTTTTAGCTGTTGTTCTTTTGGTAATTGGGTGCTGCCTGCCATGGATGACGATTGAAACCAAAGGGCTTACCATTACCGGTTTGAATACAAAGGGAACTTTGTATGGAAAGCCGGGCTATTTTCATTTTCTATGGGCGGGCCTTTACCTTGGGTTTCTTTTGATCGACAAGGTTTGGGCAAAACGGGTGGCAATTGGCGTGGCCGCCTTTAATGTGGCCTGGGCGGCCCGTAATTTTTTATTGATACCCATCTGTCAAATGGGCGAATGCCCGGTAAGACAAGCCGGTTTATATCTGTTGCTATTTGCGTCGCTGGCGATGTTTGTTGCTCCTATGTTTGGGCAGAATCAAGAATTAGAGACAAATTAAAAAAGAAACAGATCGCTCCCTTTTTACAAAAAGAAGCGAGATGCCAGGTTGCAGCAAATCAGCTTAAAGCCGACAAGCATTTTCCCAGGATACCCACACATTCATCAATCTGGTCCTTTGTAATAACCAAAGGTGGCGCCAGTCGAATTTTATCACCGTGCGTTGGCTTTGCCAGTAATCCGTTCTTCATTAAGTCCAAACATAAATCCCATGCTGCCTCCTTGTTGGAATGTTCAATAACAATAGCGTTCAGCAAACCTTTGCCCCGGACAAGTTTAATAAAAGGCGATTGAAGCCCTTCAATTTCCTGCCTGAAATACTGACCCAGTACCGCTGCATTGTCAGCCATCTTTTCTTCCTGCAGAACATCCATTGCTGCCATGGCTACTTTACACGCCAACGGATTGCCGCCGTAAGTGGAACCATGTTCTCCCGGCCCGATGGTGAGCATAATTTCATCATTTGCAAAAACAGCACTAACAGGCAGAATGCCTCCACTCAATGCTTTTCCCAGGATTAGAATATCCGGATGCACATCTTCATAATCGCAGGCCAGCATTTTACCCGTACGGGCCAGCCCCGTTTGAATTTCATCCGCGATAAATAAAACATTTGCTTCGTTGCAAAGCCGATACGCTTCCGCCAGGTAACCATCATCAGGTACTACCACACCTGCTTCTCCCTGGATGGGCTCCACTAAAAAACCGGCAACTGTTTCATCTTTCAAGGCAGATCTCAATGCCTCAAGGTTGTTATATGGAATGGCTGTAAACCCAGGCATGTACGGACCAAAATCTGCCTTTGCGGATGGATCGCTGCTAAACGAAATGACGGTGGACGTGCGGCCATGAAAATTGCCTTCGCAGACAATGATCTTTGCTTCGCTATCCCTGATTCCTTTCACTTGATAGCCCCAGCGCCGGGCCAGTTTAATGGCGGTTTCCACCGCTTCCACACCGGTATTCATGGGCAACACTTTATCAAAGCCAAATAGCTTTGTCATGTATTGGGCATATTCCCCTAACAGGTCGCTATGGAAGGCACGGCTGGTTAGTGTAAGCTTGCTTGCCTGTTCCACCAAAGCGCTAACAATTTTCGGATGACAGTGCCCCTGGTTAACGGCTGAATAGCCACTTAAGAAATCGTAATACCGTTTGCCTTCTATGTCCCAAAGAAAAACGCCTTCGCCTTTGTTGAGAACAACAGGCAAGGGGTGGTAATTATGGGCGCCAAATTTCTCTTCCAGTTCCAGGTAGTATTGCGTGTTGTGCGCTACGCTTGTAGTAGACATAGAAATAAAATTTAAGTGTGAAATAATGCGTGAATCAGTGCCAGGCTAACGTGAATAAAGTACCTGAACTCAGTGATTGAGTAGGTCGAGGTTGGCTGAAAGAAAAGAAGTTGTGGAAGAAATCATAATTTGCTTACGGCAAAAATAAGGAGGATGAACTATAAAATTCCGGCCGGGACAAAAATAGGTCATGTTCATTTAAAGGTTGCTGACATTGAAAGGGCATTGACTTTTTACCGTGATATCCTTGGTTTCGAGATAACGCAATGGTATGGAAGCAGTGCCGTATTCTTATCGGCCGGTGGTTATCATCACCACATCGGGCTGAATACCTGGTATAGCAAAGGAGCGCCACCTGCACCGGTACATGCTGCAGGCCTTTTTCATGTCGCTATTTTATATCCTGAAAGAAGAGATTTAGCAGCCGTTGTCAAGCGGCTGGCCGATGTGGGTTATCCTATAACCGGCGCCGCTGATCATGGCGTATCGCAGGCCATCTACCTGAACGACCCGGATGGGAACGGTGTAGAACTTTATTGGGACCGGCCGAAAGAATACTGGCCGGTTGATGAAGGTGGAAACTTGCAAATGATCACTGCCGCATTGGATATGGATGATCTTCTGGCCGAATTGCAAGATTAGAAAAAAGTCAAATTCAAAGGAAAAAGGCGGAGGTTTTGATGTTGAATTTTCCTGCTGCCGCCTCCTTATTCTCCCGTATAGATCACACCCGTTGTTGGCGTTTCGTACAGCTCAATTTTACTCAGATTGGCTAACAGCGGTTTGATATGATCCCATATCCAGACGGTAATATTTTCGGCGGTTGGATTTTGGAGGCCCGGAACATCGTTTATTAACTGATGGTCTAACTGGTCGATAAGCGGGTTGATGATGTCTTTTAATTCCTTGAAGTCCATGATCCAACCCAGGTGTGGATCAGGAGTCCCTTTCACAAAAACACGCAGCTTATAGGTGTGTCCGTGCATGTTCTTGCACTTGTGGCCATCGGGTACATGCGGCAAAAAATGAGCAGAGTCGAAGGAGAAGTCCTTGTAAATTTCCATCAGGCGGCAAATGTAAGCCAAGAGGGTAAAGAGAGAAAGAG
>DASVSM010000072.1:0-3796 GCA_036388115.1 Flavisolibacter sp. | reverse complement strand
AGGCGCCGCTGTATTGCACTTCTACCTTTTTAGCTCCCTTGCGTCCTTTTCTTGTTGTGATAAGGATAACGCCATACTGTCCTCTTAAGCCATACAACGCAGATGCAGCAGGCCCTTTCAGCACGTTCACCGATTCAACATCATCTGGGTTGATGTCCTGCCCAAGGTTCCCAAGGTCAGGGCCATTGCCAATAGAAGAACCAAAATTGGAATTAGAGATGGGGGTACCATCAACAACCAGCAGCGGCTGGTCGTTTCCGTTCAATGAATTGACACCGCGGATCTTGATCTTTTGTGTGCCTCCTAAACTGGCGCCGGAAGAACCCACTACCTGAACACCAGCGATCTTACCGGATAAAGAACCAATTACATTGGTTTCTTTTGTCAGTGTCAGGTTTTCGCCTTTTACCTGTTGTGTAGCATAACCCAGCGATCTTTCCCTACGGGAAATACCAAGAGCAGTAACGACTACTTCTGACATGCTTCCACTTGCACCTAAACTTAAATTGTAGGTGTTACCAGTACCAATAGCAAGTTCCTGTGGCTGCCTGCCTGTATAGGTAAACACAAGAATGGGGGCAGTACCTGTAACGCCAATGGCAAAGGTGCCTTTATCGGTAGTTACTGTACCATTGGAGGTGCCCTTTTGAACGACAGAAACGCCAGACAAAGCCTGTCCGCTTTCATCGGTGACAGTACCAGTAATTTGTCGTGATTGACTAAAAACGAGAAGGGGAATGGAAAGAATCATCCATGCCAACAGCAGTGATTTCATCATAATGCGTGATTTTATTTTATAAATAAGCTAATAGCTTACAGAGTTTGGTCGTTTTCGGCGGGGGAATGGCTTGTTATGTTTCGTCATTTAATTTGGTGAAAAAAATACAGATAAAACGGGACATACTGTTACAAGAGATCAAATTATTTGTCCGCCCTTATTAAACAAGATAAAATACACAAGTGCTGCTTTACATCAACCATAAATCAGGATTTCATTCTTTCGGACAAAGTATATACTACCGCCCATTAACTTTGTTTGCGAATAGGACAAACCTTAATTGTAAAAATCAAAATTTGAAATTGTTATGGCATTTACACTCCCCGCATTACCATATGCACCCGAAGCACTTGAACCGCACATTGACGCACAAACCATGCAGATACACCATGGCAAGCACCACCAGGCCTACGTGGATAATTTAAACAAAGCCATTGCCGGCACGGAACATGAGAACAAAAGCCTGGAAGAACTGGTAAAGAACGCCGGTTCCATTTCACCGGCAGTTCGAAATAACGGTGGTGGCCATTGGAACCATTCTTTCTTCTGGGAGATCCTTGGCCCTAATGCCGGTGGACAACCAACAGGAGCTTTGGCCGATGCCATTAACAGCACCTTTGGTTCTCTGGATGGATTAAAAGAAAAGGTAAACGCTGCAGGCACTACCCGTTTTGGAAGCGGCTGGGCATGGCTGATTGTAAGAGATGGCAAGCTCGAAGTCACTTCTACCCAGAACCAGGATAATCCTTTGATGGAAGTGGCTGAAGTAAAAGGCACACCTATTTTAGGAATTGATGTTTGGGAACATGCTTACTACCTGAAATACCAGAACCGCCGTCCGGAGTACTTAACCAATATCTGGAATGCCATCAACTGGAATAAAGTGAGTGAGCATTTTGAGAAGGCCGGTAAATAATACCTCATCTCCGCGAAGCAGTAGGTAGAGCGAAAAGCCACTGCACGGACACTGGCTTTTCGACAATGCTTTTTAAACCTCCATCATTCAATATGATGGAGGTTTTTTATTTTTATAAGAAAAAAAGAAACCCTGACTTTTCAATATTCAGAAAAGGTAGAATAAAAGAAAAGAATACCTGCACAAGTCAGTGTCTGTGCAGTGGCTGTTTTCCCTCTCCATCTCCGATGGAGAGGGTTAGGGTAAGGTTACTCTTCTATTTTCCCCCTTTCATTATCTTCTCTCTCCTTCTGGTAAACCATCAGGTAAATCTTCCATTCAGGAAATTCGTATTGCAGGGATAGCTCAATTTTTATTTTCGGCAAATAGCTGGCGTTTGGCAGAAGCCTGAAAATCGTGCTGCTGAATTTTTTGCTTTCATCCGGTTTGTCGTATTCACCATTCAGTGTATAATCATAATCACGATTGAGCTTTAAGTTCATGCCTTTTAACTGCGTGTAAAATGATTTGTACTTTTTAGCCGCTGTTTCAAATTCTTCCGTAGTAAACATCTGTGCCTGCCAACTGTAAACAGGGTTTTTACCGGAATACTGCGTGATAGTGTTTTTTTCCGCCGTTTTAAATGGAAGCAGCGATTCGTATTCCACCGTCTGTGGGTTGTTGGCAATGACATCACCTTTTAGCGAAGCAAATGCTTTCGGGTAATCATTGATGACCTTTTCCAGTGCATTGCGGACATCGGGATTACCGGTGACCGGAAGCTTTAGCTGTGCATTTGATGTAGTGAGTAAAAAAGAAATGGCAGATGATAAGAGCACCTGTTTGGTTTTGAATTTCATAGAAAGGATTTTTTAACACTTTTCGGGTACAAAATAGAAAAATGCTTCGTTATTTCCATAAAATTCATTAAGTTTATCCACTACATATCCACAAAAATGAAAGCTACTGATTTATGAAAAACAGAAACATCGAGTACCAAAAGCAGGCGGCAAAAATTTATAGCGACGCTTACAAACCGTCTTACAATGTATTACGCTTTATGCGATCCATTCTGGGTGCTGTGCTTTATGGTTCTACCGTGCACAGCTACACGCCTGTCAACAAACGAATTATCAAATAAAAAATCCCTCGGAAAACCGAGGGATTTTTTTGGCTACAATTTTTCTCTTAATTTATTCTCACTCCTCTTCCCATTGCTGGCATGCTTCTTCCTCCCATTCGATTGATGCGGTAAGTAAACGTGAGCATGAAGAAACGTTTCAGCGTTGTATTGCGCACATCCTGAATATAGTTCAGGTCCACCGTTCTTGAAATGCTGGTGTTTTGATTCAGGATATCATAAACCGATGCTTTGATCTCGCCTCTTTTATTTTTGAAAATCTGCTTGGCAAGACCGGCATTCCAAATGGCGTAGTTCTGGTTATACCCGCTGGTAAGGCCACTATTAAACGTGTAATCCACATCCGTTGACAGAATAAAATCTTTTGGCAATGTGTAGGTGATATCTGCTGTGTAAAGGTGTGTGAAGTAAGCATTATTGGTTCCCTGCTGCACCGTATTTTTTACCTGGTTATAATTGATGCTGGCAGAGATACCCATATCCAATTTTTCCTTGTAGTTATAATTTAACCTTACTTCTTCTCCTACCGAAAGGGTGCGGGAATAATTTTTCACCCTTTCCGGCATACTCACTTCTTTCACCAGGCTAGCATCCTGATTATAACCAATGCGGGTATTGAAGTTGATATTACCGCCCTGCATGTTTTTGATTGGGAAACCCATACTGACATTGGCGTTGACGTTATACACGCCGTTGAGGTTGACGGGCTGGGTAAACTGCACACCACCCCTCCGGTATTCAACGGCATTGGCAATTTTATTTTGTGTAGCACTGTAAGTAATGAACGCAAAAAGATTTCGAAACTTCATGATGTCGAAGAAGTTGTAACTAAGCATGATGTTGTGCGAAAACTCCTGCTTTAAGGAAGGGTTTCCTCTTGAGATGTAAGGATAGTTGTCAAGGTTTTCAACATCCTGCAATTGCAAAGCGTTCGGCTGATTGGCTCGGCCCCGGTAATTGATACGAAGACTGCGGCTGCGCT
>DASVSM010000071.1:0-4139 GCA_036388115.1 Flavisolibacter sp. | reverse complement strand
GGTCATTCCCAAAGCTAGTTTTGAATTCGCCGAGGTAAGCCATCTCCTGCTCCTCTTTCCCAACAGAATCGGAAACCTGCCCGTAGGTTTCGCAGAAAAACTTGATTGCCGACCAGGAAAGCACCTCTTTTTGTTTGTTCTCCAACACCCTAAATTCAAACTCGCTTGCGTTTTGGCGGTTAATGTGGTGAACAGTGCAGACAACTGCTGCAGAATCAAAGCTTACCATAGCCGTGTAATTCAACCTGCCCCTTCTGAATGTACTGTCGGCAAGCAGCTCTTTTATCTTTTTTTTCACACGCCAGTGGGGCGAAATGACCAAACTGGCAGTTACAAAAGTAGATATATATGGACCGTACTTCGAGTTGTAAAGAAAATGGCTGTTTCCCTCTCCAAAATGGGCCCATATGGCATCGCCGTCCACTTCTCCCCTAAACAAACGATGAACCGTATCTGTAACGATTTGCGCATGCAAAAACAGAGAGAAAAATCCGAACAACAAGCAGAAAAACAAACGCTTCATATAGATTGTTTTACCGAAGGTGAGCACACAAAAGACTTTTTTAAATGCAACTTTGAATTTGGATCACTGCGCTTTGAATTCAGCACGGAAAGATAAAATTTTACCGTTGCGTGGCACTCAACTCCAAACCCTAAACCCCAAACTCCAAACGGCCCTTTATCTTTGCCCGATGGACCGCAAACAAGAAACCCTCAACGACGTCGTCATAAAATTTGCCGGAGACAGTGGCGATGGTATGCAGCTTACCGGTACACAGTTCACCAACAATACGGCCTTGTTAGGGGCTGACCTATCAACCTTCCCAGATTTCCCTGCCGAGATTCGTGCGCCACAGGGAACGCTGCCAGGTGTAAGTGGCTACCAGTTACGCTTTTCCAGCGAAAGCATTCACACACCCGGCGATGAATGGGATGTGCTGGTTGCCATGAACGCCGCCGCCTTAAAAACCAACCTCAAAAGTTTAAAGAAAGGCGGGAAGATCATTGTGAACGTAGATGGCTTTGATGTAAAAAATCTCCGGCTGGCAAACTATCCCGATGGTGTGAACCCCATTGAAAACAATTCACTGGAAGCCTACGAAGTAATAAAGATAGACGTCACTAAAATGACCCGTGAAGCCCTGAAGGATTACCAGATGGGTACCAAAGAAAAAGACCGCGCAAAGAATATGTTTGTGCTGGGCTTTTTATATTGGATGTATGGCCGTGATATGAAGAACACGGAAAAATTTCTGGAAGAAAAATTCGGTAAGAAGCCAGAGATTCTTGACAGTAACTTAAAAGTTCTTCGTGCCGGTTATAATTACGGCGATACCACGGAAACCTTCACCACGCAATACAAAGTAGAAAGGGCAAAACAGGAAGTTGGTTCATACCGCAGCATCATGGGTAACCAGGCGCTGGCTTTCGGACTGATTGCCGCTTCCGTAAAAAGCGGGCTGACCCTTTTCTTAGGGACCTATCCCATCACGCCTGCTTCCGACATATTGCATGAACTGAGCAAGCATAAAAACTTTGGCATTAAAACTTTCCAGGCAGAAGACGAGATTGCAGGTGTTACAGCCGCTATTGGCGCATCGTATGGTGGCCATTTTGGTATCACCAGTACGTCCGGTCCCGGCCTGGCTTTAAAAGGCGAAGCCATGGGTTTGGCCATGATGCTCGAAATTCCTTTGCTGGTTATTGATGTACAGCGCGGTGGTCCGTCTACCGGCTTGCCAACCAAAACAGAACAAAGTGATTTACTCCAGGCATATTATGGAAGGAATGGTGAGTCGCCGATGCCGATTGTTTCCGCCTCTACTCCCAGCGACTGCTTTGAAGCCGTGTATGAAGCCGTACGCATCTCTGTTGAGCACATGACACCGGTTATCTTTTTAAGTGATGGTTACATAGCCAACGGTGCAGAACCCTGGAAATTTCCGAATACCGATGCACTGCCGCCGATTCATGTGAAGTTCAAAACGGAACTGGGCCATAATGAAACAAAGTTCCAGCCTTACCAGCGGGATGAAAAACTGGTACGTCCGTGGGCATTGCCGGGCACACCGGGACTGGAACACCGCATTGGCGGATTGGAAAAAGAAAACATCACCGGTAATGTGAGCTACGATCCCGAGAACCACCAGTTAATGGTGAAGATCCGGCAGGAGAAAGTAGATAAGATAGCGCTGCATATTCCGGAGCAAAGCCTGGACAATGGCCCTGAAGAAGGAGATGTACTGGTGTTGGGTTGGGGCTCCACTTATGGCGTTATTAAAACGGTGGTAGAAGAATTACTGGCAGAAGGCCATAGTGTGGCACATGCACACCTGCGTTATGTTCGCCCTTTTCCGAGAAACCTGGGTGACCTTTTGAAGCGGTATAAAACGGTTCTTATTCCCGAGATCAACAACGGGCAGTTAATTAAGATCATCCGCGATCAATACCTGATTGATGCAAAGGGCTATCATAAGATCATGGGTGTACCCATTACAAAAATGGAGTTGACAGAAGAGATCAAGAAATACCTGGTAACTGTCCACGTTTAGGAAGCAAACGAATAAGTGTGATAGTAGTCCTTGCCTGACAGGGACTATTTTATTTGCCGGCCACTTTTACATCATTTACATAAAATGAACCGTAAAATTTACTCTTATCCAGGTTCGGTAACATGGCACCGGGCTGGCGCATCCCGGTTTTAATGCCTGAAATGCCGCGTACCGGTCATCACCAGCGCAAGGTTAGCGCCAATGCAGTAATCAATGCTGTCCTTATCGCGGATGGAGCCGCCAGGCTGAATAAAAGCAGTTATGCCAACCTCATGTCCCATCTTCACGCAATCATTAAATGGAAAAAAAGCATCGCTGGACATCACAGCGCCAGTCATATCAAAATTGAATTGTTTTGCTTTTTCAATGGCATGTCGCAGCGCATCAATGCGGCTGGTTTGACCGCAACCTTTACCAATTAGCTGCTTATTTTTTACCAACGCAATGGCATTGCTTTTTAGATGCTTGCACACCAGATTGGCAAACAGCAGGTCTTCTTTTTCCCTTTCGTTGGACGGCCGTCCGCCAGCTTCTTCCCATTTCTCAAAGTTGCCTGCATCTTTCCCTTGTTGCAGGGTGCCGTTCACCGCATTTTTAAATACTTTCAGCGTGGTATTTGTATTTTTTAATTGAAGCAGGATGCGGTTCTTTTTTGTCTTTAATGTTGTTAGCGCATCTGCACTAAAGGAAGGGGCGATCAATACTTCAAAAAAGATCTCGTTGATGGCCTCTGCCGTTTTTTTATCAATTTCTTTGTTGCACACCAGCACACCACCAAAAGCACTTTCCGGATCGCCGGCCAGGGCATATTTCCAGGCATCGCTTACTTCTTCCCTGCTGGCAATACCGCAAACGTTTGTGTGTTTGATGATGGCAAAAGTGGCCCGGCCTCCCCAAGCCCCTCCCAAGGAGGGGTTATCCACCGCACTGACCTCCCTTTGTGATGAAGCTGAATTGTCATTTGAATCTTGCTGAAGCGAGGTCTGTGTGTTGGCTGTTCCCCCTCCTTGGGAGGGGGTTAGGGGGAGGCTAAATTCTTTAATCAATTCTATCGCCGCATCAATATCAACAAGGTTGTTATACGAAATTTCCTTGCCATGAAGCTGCTCGAAGCACTCATTCAAATCGCCATAAAAAACAGCATGCTGGTGGGGGTTCTCGCCATAACGGAGAACTGTTTCTTTACCAGTGCCAAGGGCCGTTATCGGCTTGTCAGCATTAAAATAATTATTGATGGCAATGTCATAATCAGCTACTACTTTGAACGCTTTAGCGGCAAACATTTTCCTCTGCTCAAGACTAATTTCACCATTTTGCTCCTGTAGAATGGTGACTAAACGACTGTAATCTTCTTTTGATGCAATAACGGTAACATCAGCAAAATTCTTGGCGGCGGCACGGATCATGGAAGGTCCGCCAATATCAATCTTCTCAATGATTGCTTTTTCGTCAGTTGTTTGTGCCAGGGTTTCTTCAAACGGGTATAGGTCAACGATGACCAGGTCCAGCGCCGGGATGTTGTATTGCCGCATTTCCTGTACGTCGGTTTCGTTGCCTCTTCTGCCCAGGATGCCGCCAAAAACAGAG
>DASVSM010000070.1:0-2792 GCA_036388115.1 Flavisolibacter sp. | reverse complement strand
CGGCCAATGTAAGAAATGCTTCCGTCCTGCCTGGTGATGCGGGTAAAAGTGAACGTAGCATCTTTGCGGGCTGCGCTTTTGATGACAATACTCTTGACAGAAGCATCACGTGGATTGGATTTGCTGATGATAGTACCGGTGAGTGTAAAGCCATTGGCAATTGCTGCATTGATAGAGGCGCCAACAGGAAGTTTCAATGCGGCTTCAAGGTCGGCTGTCTTCAGGTTAAGCCGTTCCGGCAAATCTGCAAAAATTTTAGGTTTGTTGTGATCCGGCTCGTTAACAGGCAGTGGCGTACCCTGGGCCGCGGCATATGAATAACATGCAGTCAGCAGCGCAACCATGGCGCCGGTTTTAAGGAGTTTCATGAGGATGGATGTTTTAAGGTTCTACATTTCGGCAGTGGTTAGCTGCCATTGGACTTCGATATGCAAGATTTGCAAAAGCAAAAGCCCGTCAAAATTGTAACCGTTGTTTTTTTCAAAATAAGGGGTTACTACTTTTGGGAATTCGTAGAACTACGAAGGGGTTTAATACTGCCCCGTACTCAACATCACCAGGGTGCACCCCACCACCGGTTGTATGCCGGCCTGCTCTGCCATTTGCATGAGTTCCGGGTTTTCTGTACCTGGATTAAAGATGATGCGTTTGGGTTTAAGTCCTAAGATATAATCGTAGTATTCTACCTGGTTTTGCGGGTTCAGGTACAGCGTAACCGTATCAACATCATCTGCTGCTACATGCTCTTTGTGGATGTCGATGCCGCTGACAGCAGTTTGTTTTCTGCCAACTGCTACCACCGGGTGCCTGTTTGCCTGCAGCCTGTTCATGGCCAGGTAACTGTATCGTGAAGGATTATCGGAAGCACCCAATACCAAGGTTTTCTTTCCTGCCATAGCTATTAAAAATACAAAGGCTGTGCCTTAAAATGGCTTTCCGTGGGTGAGTTTTATTAAAGGCCCGGCAAGGAAAGGCAGTGTCTTAAATGTTCCGACCAATAAATTGCTAAGGCTGTTGCTGCCAAAACAAGCTTGCAGCATCCGGCCTGTCTTTAGTCTTGCCGCAAAATTGTCTTGCCATTGTTTTGCGTATAGCTCGCCGAGCTCGTTAAATGAAACCTTGTCCTGTAAAAACCTGTCAATAAGTTGGGCTGCAATTTTTGACGTGTGCAGTGCAATGCTCATCCCGTTTCCGCAAAGCGGTGTTATCATCCCGGCGGCATCGCCCAACAGGAGCATGCCATTCTCGGTTTTTGTTTTCTGGCTGAAGCTGATTTGCGAGATCGTCACCGGAAAATCCTGCACGACTTTGCTTTCTGAAAACACTTTTCGAAGGTGTGGATTTTGAAACAGCACGTTGTGTTGCATTTGCCTGATATCATTGCCGGAGTTCTTTAAGTTTTCCGCTTTCGTCATGTAGCAAAGGCAATATTTTCCGTCTTCAATTCTGGAGATGCCGCAGTACCCGTTTTTAAAATTATGCAGACCGATAACATTGCCGGGGTGATCTGTTTCTACATGGTATTTAATTGCGACATAGTTATTTAAGCGGTCACTTTTTTGAAGGATAAAATCACGGTTCCATTTTACATCGAGGTTACTTCGTTTGCCAAAAGAACCAATGACAATTTTTGCATTTACCACTTGTCCCGAAAAATGAACCTGGTAGCTATCACCCGATCTTACATCGTCCACCTTTGTTCGCTGGCGAATGTTCACGCCGCTGTCAATAGCCATTTTTGCCAGGCTGCTGTCAAGCAAATAACGGCTGATACCAAAACCGCCCAGCGGAAGTTTTGTGGTCAGGCTATTTCCATTTGGCGCAGTCAACTGAAGTGTATCAATGATGGGCAAATGCAGGTCTTTTAATGCTATGCCAAGAGAGGTAAGAAAGTCCCAGCTTTCCAGGCTCAGATACTCACCGCATACTTTGTGAAACGGGTACACTTCTTTTTCGAATAATACAACGCTATAGCCTTTCCTGCTTAGCTGAATAGACGCTGCCAGGCCTGCAAGACCGCCACCAATTATAGCTATATCGTAATCAGTTTGCACTATTGTTACACGTTATTAACCACCGGAAAGCCCATCGCCAGGTACAGGTAAAGTTGTCAATACCGGCCTGCTGAAAAAGCCGTTGCCAGTCATCCCTGCTGAAGCCACGCTGAACAGAAAGCGGCGCATCATTTTTTACAAGATAGCTGCCCGAAAATAATGTTGTCAGTATTTTAATCGAGTAGTAGGCAAGGGGGTGCCGGTGAAGATCGTTGATAAAAAAGCCAACCTCGGTTTTATCCTTCATCCATCGCAGTTGTTCCACCAGCTGTTCGTTAGTAAAATGATGGCAGAAAAGAGACGAGAAAACAATATCCGGTTTTGTTTCAAAACTGGTCAGGCGGTAGTCAGAATGAATGAACTGGATACCGTCATTCTTCTGTTGACTTTGCGCAAAAGCAATGCACTCTTCATTAATGTCGATTCCTAACAGTGCCACCGGCATCTTAATATGTTTGGCCCATTCTTTTACGGCCCGCAGATTATCGCCGCCACCGCAACCAATTTCAACAATTCTCAACTGCCGGTTAAAGGTGGGTGTTTGCTGGATCAGGGCAACAATGCCATCCAGTGTAATATCATGTCCGCCTAAGTGCCGGTTAATGAAATCAAGTTCCTGCATGTTTCGCTGGATGTCCGGAAACGGAATATCGTTTCTATCCAGCAGCTCTTTTTTATCTGAACGTTGTTTAAAGGAAGGCATAGACAAAAATCAAAAGTAAAAATTCAAAATGGCTT
>DASVSM010000069.1:0-15024 GCA_036388115.1 Flavisolibacter sp. | reverse complement strand
CCAAAGCAGTTCCTGTAACAGCCGGTGAGCCTTTTAATGGAAACAAACCTGGTCTGCCATTCCTGAAATCAAATGCACCCAATGAAGCCGTCTGAATGCGTAACTGTGCAAGCCCCGGTACGGCTCCTCCGAATTTTGAGTCATCCATGTACAGTGCCAGTTCCGGGTTTTTAAAGTACTTTTCAAATGAATCTTCATCATTGGTCAGCGCAAAATTCCATTTGTCTTTCTGACCAATTGGAATCACCACCTCATTTGTCAAAGGCATGCCCAACCTTGACACTTGTACCCAGGGGCCGGAAGATGTTCCGTTGCCACCCGTGGAATCAAAGGTTGACATCTGTTGCCGGCTTGCAGATGCATATACACCAATGATAAAATCACCATCTAAAATGCTGGTTGCCTGTGTAGTGTTCTTGCCATCTTTTTGGAGTGTAGATACAGGCACTTCAATCACCAGTGAATGGCAATTGAATTTTTCAAGTCCATCCCTGGAAGAAGCACCCTGGCGGAAATTACCAAGGTCAAAGGCGCCGCCTAAATCAACAAAGAAGGGATCATCAACAGGACCGGCAAAGACTCTTTCGCCGGAAGTTGCGGTGGCAATCGACGCCGTCATTAAACTTTCATAGCTGGCGGCACCCAGACCAACAATAGGGTTTTCAATTGAACGCGGACCAATGTTGGGCGGCGGCACAATGCCATTTGTAACAATGGTTGTGAAAGAGGTCCCGCCGTTGGTGCTGCGCTCCAGCGTATACGTGGTTTTCCAGTTTTCTTTTCCAAGACGGATGCGGAAGAATGTACTCGAATCCTGGTTTTGCTGTTGAAACGTAAAGCGGTAGATGATGTCATCACCCGTTGTTGCCGGGTCGTTGTCCACATGAATCTCATAGCGGATGTTCTCGCCGAAGGTGTACCAGTTAGGTCCGCCTGCCGGGTGTTCAAAGGGAATATAGTTAGCAATTAAAATGATCTTGGTAGTATCGCAAGGACTTTTAAAAGCATAGACGTCGGTATTGTCTGCCAGGGGGTCATTGGAAATAAGTGGCGCTTCTCTGTGTGAAGAAGCATATACGGCGGTTTGCGTAAGGACTGAACAAACCAAAACGGCTGCAATAGCGTTTAAAATTCTTTTCATACTGATTATTTTGATTTGTTAGAACCGTGGTTTTAAAGTGTAGTCGTAACCTCTCCATGGCGTTTGCACAAACGGAAAGGTTGTTTTGAAGGTAGTATCGTTGGTGGTAGGACCGGCAGTGAAACTGAGCACTTTTACCAGTCGTGGCGTTACCGGACTTCCGGTACCGGGATAATCATCGTACCACAATCCTATCGCAGCCAGTACAACACCTGAAACAGCCTGCAGTTCGATAGTTGTTACATCGTCTTCCAGTCTTCTGCCATTAGGAAAACCATCCATGTTGGGAATGAACTGCAAAGCAGCAGAGCCATTGTAATCAGGATCGGTTAAACCTAAAACTGCTGCCTGCACAAGGCCCAGGGTACTGAACTTAGGATCGTTGCGGGGCGTAACCGGTACGGCCATGTTCAGGCGGAGCATGTCGCCAAACGTGGGAAGAAAATTATTGATAAAGGGCTTGCCGGCAGCTAAAGGATCTCCGTCTTTTCCAGTAGCCAGTTGATATGGCCTTAAGTTAGGTACACCGGTATGAAAGATGGGAAGCAAATCAACTGCTCTGGGACTTGCGTTATCAGGCAAAAGATAGTTGCCAAACAAGGCATCATCCAGTGCTGTTCCGGCAACGGCTGACGAACCTTTCAATGGAAACAAACCAGGCTTTCCATTTCTGAAATCAAAACTACCCAGCGATGCTTTTTGTATGCGCAGATCATATAAAGATGGCACAGCCTGTCCAAACTGTGAATCATCCATATAAAGCGCCAGTTCAGGGTTCTTGAAATATTTTTCAAAGGCCCCTTCCCCACCATTGGAACGAACGGTGTTCCATTTGTTTTTCATACCCAGCGGAATCACTGCTTCATTGGTTAACGGCATTCCCAAACGGGATACCTGCACCCAGTTGCCGGAAAAGTTATTGGTGTTATCACTAAGTGTATTGATTTGCTGGCGGCTGGCAGAAGCCCACACCCCGATGATAAAATCGCCATCCAGTATGCTGGTGGCCTGCGTGGTGTTCTTGCCGTCTTTTTGCAATAGAGAAACAGGAATTTTTAAAGCAATGGAATGAACATTGAAACGTGCCAGTCCGTCTTTAGGTGCATTGATATTGTTGCCTTGCGGACGGAAGCTACCCACATCAAAAGCACCAGCTAAATCCACAAAGAAAGGGTCGTCGGCAGGGCCGCAAAAAACCTGTTCACCACCGGCAGCCGTTGCAATGGCATTCATCATAATCGTATTATACGGCATGCCTAAACCAATGCCTGTACTGTCAATGGAGCGGGGCCCGATGTTGGGAGGCGGCACCACACCGTTGGAAACTATAGGCACGAAGGTCACTCCGCCATCGAGGCTTTTCTCGCATAGATAAGTGGTTTTTAAATTTTGTTTTCCTAGCCGGATATTAAAAAAGGTCGTGGTGTCTTCGTTCACCTTTGTAAATGTGAAGCGATAGGTAATGTCATCACCCGTGGTAGTGGTTTTGTTCTTGATGTGAATCTCGTAGCGGATGTTTTGCCCGAAGCTGTAATAGTTAGGGCCGCCTTCCGGCAATTGAAAAGGAATGTAATTAGCGATAATCGTTATCGTGTTGGTATCATTCGGACTACGGAACGCATACACATCGGTGTTATCGGCAAGCGGATCGTTGGAGATGAGTGGCGCCTCTCTGTGCGAAGACCCCCATACCGATAAAGAAAGAAGGACAAGAGAGGATGAAAGACAAAGCTTCCATCCACGAAGGCGTAGAATTTTTCGCATACATCGGTGATTTTGATTCTGTAAATGGGCTTTCGTGGGTCGTGAAGCGGTTGAGTTCAAGAAGAAATTGGATAGATCAATTACGTAAGAGCCAATCGGATTGGATTGGACTTATCTAAAAACATTTGGGGTTGGCTGGCTATCGGAGGGTATGCGCAACAATAATCCGTCCATGGTAAACCATTTGCTGCTGTTGTACGTAGATAGGTCATCCCCTCATTCATAAATCATCCTGCTTATGCAAAAGATCTTTACACTTTCGCTGGTTTTGTTTATCCATTTCATCGGCCACAGTCAAGATAGGTTCATCAAGATTGCTTTTGTGTCCTCATGGCAAATTCCGTTGCCCGATATTACCGTGCAAACCGCTGATGCCGGATACGTTTCCGTTTCAAATGAAAATGGGGTGATATTGGTACAAGGTCTTTCAAGCGGTGACCACACCTTGTTTGCTTCGGGTCTTGGATATGAAACAAAAGCCATTAAGCTTGACACCTTATCGTTTCAGAATGAAATGGCCACCGTAGTGCTATCATCGAAGAATGTAACGCTTCAGGACGTAACGGTCAGTACAATCAGCAGGAAAAATATTCTGACAACATTATCTGCTATCGATATCCGGTTACGGCCATTTACCAATTCCCAGGAAGTATTGCGATTGGTGCCCGGGCTGTTTATCGGGCAGCATGCCGGCGGCGGCAAAGCAGAACAAATATTTTTGCGGGGCTTTGACCTGGACCACGGTACTGATATTAATATTACCGTTGATGGTCTGCCTGTTAATATGGTATCGCATGCACACGGACAAGGTTATGCCGATCTGCATTTTGTGATTCCTGAGTTGATTGAAAAAGTCGGTTTCAACAAAGGCAGCTACTACGCAAACAAAGGCAATTTTACAACCGCAGGCTATGTTGAGTTCAACACAAAGAATTATCTGCCGGCTAACTTTATAAAAGTAGAGGGCGGAAGCTTTCATACTATAAGAAGTGTTGCGGGTGTGAATTTAATAAAGCCCACTTTGGCCAACACAGGCAAAAGTTTATACCTGGCAGGCGAAGGTTTTTTTTCAAAAGGATATTTTGATAGTCCGCAGGATTTTAACCGGCTGAATGGTTTGCTGAAATATTATAGTCCTGCAGGAAAGAAAAGCATCATCAGCATTTTGGCTTCGGGCTTTACCAGTAAATGGAAAGCATCGGGGCAGGTGCCCGAACGGTCAATTGCCTCCGGTGACATCGGCTTTTACGGCGCCATCGACGATAACGAAGGCGGAATCACATCGCGGTACAATGCCAGTGCTGAACTCACGACAAGGTTCAACAATAACGGCGTCCTTCATAACCAGGTGTATTATTCCAGGTACAACTTCGAGTTGTATTCCAACTTTACTTTTTACAAAGAAGACCCCGTGAACGGCGACCAGATCCGGCAGAAAGAGGGGCGGAATATCTTTGGCTACAACGGCTCTTACGAAAAGGAGTATTTTATCGGTTCCCTGAAGACACAAACAACCCTTGGTGCGCAGCTTCGCGCCGATGACATCAATGACATCGAACTATCAAGAACGAAGGACCGTTCTGTTACAACGGCTGCCCTGCAACTTGGCGATGTCAATGAAGTGAACACAGCGACCTACGTCTCGCAAAAGCTTTTCCTGGCAAAACGATTTACAGTAACCGCCGGATTACGTTATGATCATTTCAGCAACCGGTATGCGGATAAACTAACAGCAACAACGAATGCGGCCAATGCCTCCATCCTCAGTCCGAAATTAAACCTTGACCTTGCCCTCACAAAAAACACACAACTCTATTTTTATAATGGCAGGGGTTTTCATAGCAACGATACACGGGTGGTGGTGGCGCAGAAAGGAAAAGAAATTTTACCGCCGGCGTATGCTTCTGATTTCGGTGGTGTATTTAAGATCGGCCGCAAACTGGTTTTGCAATCAGCCATCTGGTATTTGTGGCTTGCGCAGGAATTTGTGTATGTGGGTGACGAAGGCATTGTAGAAGCCAGCGGCAAAAGCCGGCGCTATGGTGCCGACGCGTCGGTGCGCTACGAAGTAGCAAAGCATCTTTTTGTACAGGTCGATGCTAACTACGCGGTGCCGAAAGCGCTGGAAGTTCCAAAAGGAGAAGATCATCTTCCTCTTGCTCCGAGGTTTACATCACTGGGCGGATTAGTTTATAAAAAGCAAAGCGGCTTTAACGGAAGTTTGTTTTACCGCGTCATGACCGACCGTCCCGCAACAGAGGACAATTCTATTGTAGCAAAAGGTTATTTCATTTTAGATGCGGCTGTTAACTACAGCAGCAAAGTATGGGAAGCCGGCGTATCTGTACAAAACCTGCTGAATACGCGGTGGAAGGAAACACAGTTTGCCACCGAAAGCCGCCTGCAAAACGAACCTGGTGTGGTAACGGAAATTCATTTTACACCCGGAAGTCCCTTCTTTCTTAAAGCACACCTGATCTTCCTATTTTAAATAGTTTTTTGACATGGGTTTGAAGGCAATATTGTTGTCCGAGCAACAAAACAGAAAAAGCGAATACGTGGTGTGCTGATACAGCATCTAGCAGTGTTTACTGAAGTCCTGTTTCGCTATACTCTTTAATTGTGTGAAGAAGAGACCGGCAGGCTGTTTATCGAATAAAACAGGAATTTATGCAAAAAACACCTAAAGAGAAGTGGTTAAAGCTCTGGGAAGCATCGCTGTTACTTCCCGGTACGACACATACTTTACGTTTGGCAGCAACTGCTCTGCGCGGGGCATTGGTTGCGGGCCGCAGATGAAATACGACACGCTAACATCATCCACCACATAAGCAGACAGCTCCCTTATTTTTTTTTCCTGCGGTGTGGACAGATAGCTAAGCACAAAGCGGGGTTGTTTTGTTTCAATAACTATTTGGAGGTTCTGGACTGAAACATTGGTACCCAAGTAAAGGACGTTTACGCCTGCTTTTTTTAGTTGGTAGGCCGTGTAAAGCAGCAACAGGTCAAAGTGTTCCCCTTCCGGGAGAAACAGCAGCGCCGAGGCGGACCTTGTTTCTTTTGAAGTTGTTCCCGCTATGGCAACAATGAGTTTCTTGCGAAGTGCTGTCACCACAAAGTGATACTCGCTGCTCGTACGTCCTTTGTAAGAGAAAAGTTGCAGACGCTCTAAAAAAGGTAGCACCACTTCTTCAATGGTTTGATCAATGCCCCAGGTAGTCACAGCACCATCCAGGATCTGCTCAACGTCTTCAATGCGTAAGGAAAACGTGTGAATGATCAGTTGATTGATCGTGTGCTCCTGCCGGGCGGTATCATCCTTTAACTGAAGCACTTTTTCTTGAACGTGGTTTTTATCAAGAGCTGCCAACGATGACACTTTATACCCCAACCGGTTTAAAAGGGCAATGTCGAGCAGAAAAGATAGCTCCTCAAGTGTATAAAAGCGGATGTTGGTCGCTTTGCGTTGTGATCGAGAGCGTTCATATCGCTGCTCCCATGTTCGGAAGGTATGGGCTTTGATTAAAGAGTATTGTTCCAGCTCTAGGATGGAAAAAGTTTTCATTCTATGCACGTTTGATAGTTCTTACGAATTCTGCTTAAGGTTTAGATGTTAAGGCTTTTGGAAGATCAAACGAAAGTGAAGATCAAAGGCTCACAACGGGCGCCCCATCACTGATCTTTTTTTTTCAATAGCAAAGGATTTGCAGCTCAGCCGTAAAGATAATACATAGCTGCCTGACTTTTATCTCCGCCTCGACGCAGCAAGCCTTAGCATTTTCTTTCTTGTCAAGATAGCAGGATAGTACAGCACATTAAACCTTTTCACTCCTATTGATTTTCCTGGGTATGCGATCTTGTTGCGATTTTTTTCAGATCAGCTTGGAAAGTAAACAATATCCTCAAGTGTCTTTAAGGTAACTGGTCTTAAAAGTAATCTGATGGACCGAGTATGATCTGCGATTGGTATAAAGAGCAGAACACGCGGGCTAAGCTCGAGTACGGTGGCAGGGTATTTGAGGCCGTTTAATAGCCAATTCGTTGAAGCCTGCCTTGATCCGTATCCCCCACAAAAAAGAACACAGCTCAAACAAAAACCATTACCATGACACAAACTAAAAAAGAAGCTGAAGGCCAAAAAGAAAGCCGCGGCTTTGCCGCCATGAGTCTTGAAAAGCAAAGAGAAATTGCCTCCCTTGGCGACCTTGCCGCACACGAACAAGGCGTTGCGCACGAGTGGAACAAACTGGAAGCAGCCGAAGCGGGTAAGAAAGGTGGTCAGGCTGGACATTCCGCTTAAACTGACCACTTGATTTCGTTGGAAGCTGACCATAGTGTTTCGCTTGAAGTTGACCACTCTATTTTGCTCTAAGTTGAGCACCTGTTAGAAGGAATAGCCGGTGATTGTTTTGCTGGTAAAGAATGGAGATGTTGGATGTAAAAACCAGCACCTACCATGGCCAATAAAACAATTCTTATGAGCAGGATCCGACAGATTCTTCGCCTCTACACGCAGGGCACCAGCAAAAAGAGGCTCAGTGAACTGACTGCTTCGTCTCGTAAAACGGTCAAGAAGTACATCCAGAAGTTCCATGTGCCATGAGGTTTTGTGCATATTGTTTTTTACTTCATTTTCAAAGCTGTTGAGGTAGTTTTCAGTGGTTCGTTTATTGGTATGGCCCGTGCTTCCAGGATAAACTCCGTGCTTGCACCAGAGCATTTTAACTGTGTACTGAAACTATGTCCGGACACGATGGTTGTCACTTTTTATCGATTCCCAATTCTTTACAAATTTCTTTCATCCCATAAAAGAGGAAAGCATTTATGATATGGCCTGAAATCAAAATTTGCCTTTACTCCACTCATTTCTTCTTCCCCTTCTGGTTTTCCCACATGCCAGAAAGCCTGTTAGCACAATATGCCTGCTGTTTTCAGACGCATGCTTCCAATGCTCTTCCCACCTGATACTTCGTTGTAATGGGCCACTATGGCTTATCGCCTTTTATTCAGCAATTAGGACTCCTGCTGCCCACAACGTGCTGGCAACAGCTTTTTGTTCCTTGCCTTGCAGCTCAATGAGTTTCTGTTGCGCTTCCAATGTTTTCAGTTCACGTGCATTCATCAGGAACAGGGAACTTTCGCCATTAGCAAATTTGATCTCCTCGCCTCTTTGTAAGGTTATATAAGATTGTACCGCCTGCCGCTGTAACGCAATCTGCTCCCGCAACTGCTTCCACTCGTTATAATATTGCCGCAGCTTTGTTTGAAGTGAAACCTGCTTGTTCAACTGTTGCAACTCCGTTTGTTCAATCTTTAGCTTGGCTTTCCGGTATTCGCCCCGGCCCTCCGACAAACGTAAGGGAATGGACACGGCAATACCATAACGATAATTGTTTTTCAGCCACGGTGTATTGAATGATTTCTGCAGACTGTGTGATTTGTTCAACTGGTTATACTTGAGATAAACGGATGGAAGCAACGACTGGAACTTCAATCGTTTTTCCACCTGAAGCGCTTCCAGCTTAAAGCGGTATTGCTGCAGGTCCGGGTGCAACTGCACACTTTGTAAAAGCTTATCCATTTGCATGTTTTCCAACAGGGCGGGCATTTGCTGTTGCGGCGTTACTACCTGCGGCAAGGAGTAGACCTCACCATTCTCCTGCCATAAAAACACATTCACATCCAGCTGCGCATTGGTCACTTCCAATTGCAGTTCATTGGCACTTATTTGAAAGCTTTGCAATTGCGCAAGCGCTTCAACGGTATCAATCGCCGGCCGTTCGCCGATTTGAAAAGCCGTCTTTACCAACCGAAAGCGCTGCTCCGCATTTTTTATGGCCTGACGAAACAACACCTGCACCTGGTACTGCTGCCACCACGTCCAGTACGCTTTGGCTGCTTCAAAAAGCAGGTTGTTTATAATTGTTCTCTGTTCCTGTACCGAAAGCTGTTGAAAGATGTTTGCCTGTTGCAAGGCAGCACGCCGTGCATCCATCAGCAAGCCTTTTGCTACTGGAACGCTAAAGCCAAAATAACTGCTGTTGCCCTTTGTATCAGGGTCCGATGTGCGCTGGCCGGTAAGGCTTTCAATACCGGCTACTACATCTACTCCATACCAGGTTGGCACTTTTACTTCGCTGATCTGATGGTCGTAGTAGAGCAGGCCATCAAGTTCTTTACGACTGATAGAGTTTTGAAATGTCGGATCAAAACCGCCCCTTGCCGATGTAACTTCTGCTTTTGCAACCTCTACCCCTAATGAAGCCTGTTTGGCTACGGGATGGTATTTTTTTACCAGGCTTAAAAATTCTTCCATTGTAAGTGTCTGCTGCGATGAAGCAGCCAAACCACTAAAAAGAAGAGCTATGCTGAACAATAATGTTCTCATTTTTTTGTCGTTTGTTCTGCTTTTAAACTGTAATAATCCGGCGGAAAAGAGTTGATGTTTCGCCACAGCTCGTACCACACCGCTACATCATTCAATAAGGCAAGCCCGTTAGCCCCGGTTCCCATTTTCAATTCCTTCGGCCATGGTTTTTCCTTCGGGTCTTCGGCCACCAGCACACGAAATTTACCGTTGGTGCTCACATTCTTTTCCACGGCTACTACTTTTCCCCTGAACGTTCCCGAAGAAGCCTCGGGCCAGCCGCTGAAAACAATGGCAGGAAAACCATCAAATAAAAACATCACGTTCTGTCCTTGCTGCACAAGCGGCAGGTCAACGGGCCGGACAAACAATTCAACCGCGTATTGTATTTTATCGGGAACAATGTTCACAATCATTTCGCCTTCCTTTAAAATCTCCCCAATGCCTGCTTTTTTTGCCTGTACAATCTGTCCACTTTGCGGTGCAATGATGTAATACATGCCGTTACGAATACTGTAACTGCTGTACTGGTTTTGCAGCTTCGCCACTTCGCCCTCACCACTCGCTATCTCCGACAGGGACTGAAAGCGATCACCTTCGGCCTTGGCCATTTTTTCAGTGTATTCCTGTTCAGCACCGCTCATCTCCAGCCGTACAATAGCTAGCTCCTGCCTGGTAGCAATGTATTTGTTTTCAGCACTCAGTTTTTTTGCCGCTGCGTTTTGAAAGGTTTGATTCCGCTGTTCCAATTGGGTAAGAGATACCAGCCCGCTGTCAAACATCTGCCGCTGACGGTTGTACTGTTGCGTGGCAATCCTGTAATCGTTGTTAGCGGCAACGGCTTCTATGCTGTCGCTTTGCAGTTTGACCTGTAACTGGAGGATTTTGTTTTTCAGCTGCGATAACTTCAGTTGCAATCCGGTTGACAACGCACCAATCTGTGTTTGCGCAGCACCAGCTTTGTTTCTGTAGGACTCCATTCCTTTTTGTTTCGCTGTAATCTGCTCTTTCGTTCTCTCTAATAACTGGGGATCCAAATAACCGTCTTTTATTTCTGCCAGTTGAGCCAGTGTATCGCCTGCGTTCACAAAATCGCCTTCTTTAATATGCCATTTAATGATGCGGCCGGGGATAATGGTATTGATCTCCTGCGGACGCTGCTCCTGCCGCAGAGCAATCACCGCTCCTTTGGCACGGATAGTTTGTGTCCAGGGCAGGAAAAGAAGAATTAAAAAGACAATCAGTAATCCGTACGTCCAATAACGGATACGGCTTTTTTTACCTTGCAGGTAAATATGGTTGTATGCTGTAGCATGTTTCATAAACAGGTTTTTGCGATAGTTAGAAAATCAGGATAAAGAAATGATTTGATCACATTGGCTGATGAAGGACTGATCGTTGGTTGCAACAATGACTGTTGCATCCGTTCCTTCTAAAAGAAGATGCTGTATCTGCCGTACTGTTTCTTCATCAATGCCTAGCCAGGGTTCTTCCAGCAATAAGAGCTTTGGCTTGTGCGCAAGAGCTCTCACCAACAAGATTTTCATCACTACGTTTTTCGGCAATCGTTTTCCGGTAGGGTCAAGTTCCGTATCGAACCCTTCTTTCAATGACGCGATGTAAGATGAAAGGCCGGTAAGTTGCACCAACCGGGAGACATGAGCCGTATCAATGGCGCCATCGCCCAGTGTAATATTTTCCCAAAGCGTGCCAGCAAATACATCCTGCTGGTTCAGTACAATTCCGATTTGAGTCCGCAGGTCTTCAAGATTGTAGTTTCCAATAGGAACACCATTGATCAGAATCGCCCCTTTGAAGCCGGCATAAGCGCCGGTCAGTAATTTCAGAATGGTGCTTTTGCCGCTTCCATGCACGCCGGTGATACTTATTTTTTCACCGGGTCTTGCGGCAAACGAAACACCTTGCAGAATTGTCCGGTCGTCCTGGTAGGCAAAGGACACATCATTGAACTGAACACCAAACGCCTGCGACGCAGTGGCTGTAAAACTGCCCCCTTTTTCAAGCGGTTTGTCCAGCAGTTTGTTGATCTTTTCAACCGAGGTTAAAACGCTGTAAACACTGTCGAGATTAATAATCAGTTTTTCTACTGCAGTAATAACAATGATAATCACGATCTCTGCCGCCACAAATTGTCCGATGTTGATCTGTTGGTCTAACAACAACAGACAACCGACAACCAACATAGATGCCGTGATAATAACCTTAAAGGCAATCAGCACTTTGTATTGTAAAAGCAGGATAGAAAAATGGGCTTTTCTTGCCTGTATATAGCTCACCACCTTGTCATCCGCTTTCTTTTCGTGCAATGCATTGTGAGCAGAGAACTTAAACTGTTTTACCACTCTTGCCATCTCTTCCAGCCATCCTGCCATGCGGTATTTGTGGGTACTTTTTTCAAGGCTGGTCAGAAAGCCCCTGTTACCGGTAATGCGGAAGATGAGTACCAGCAACGACAGTAATAAAATCCCAAAGAAGATAAAAGCCGGGTGGTAGAAGCTTAGCAGCATCAAGCCCAAAAGGATTTGCGTAACAGCCAGCGGAAAGTCCAGTAAAATTTTCGACAGGCTTTTTTGCAAAACCGGTATGTCAAAAAAACGGTTCACCAGTTCAGGCAGGTAAAAGCTGTCGAGCTTTTGCAGGTCAAGCTTTGGGATATGGGTGGTGAAAGCAAACGAATAACGGACAAATATCTTTTGCTGGATGCGTTCGATAATCTTCATCTGGTTCATTTGCAGAATGCCGTTGAACAGCACACCTGCGACAACCAGCGTAATCAAAATAATCAGAGAAGTTGACATAGCGCCACCCAGCACGAAACCAATAATTGCCTGTATGCCAAGCGGCAGCGAAAGTTGAATAAGGCCGCTTAGAATTGCATAAAAATAGATAGAGCTGATCTCGGACTTTTCCTCCCGTACAAGACGTGCAATGCGGGTAAGCGGAGATGTTTGCGCCATAAAGTAGCAGTTTAGGTGATGGATGAACTAGGTAGTCAGAAATAATAAGTGTTGAATGCACCGATTATCAGAAGTTTTATTTGTACTTGTGGTATCGGGCTTGCCGTTAATTAGCAGGCATCCGGAGGCGGCGTCAGAAAGGTAAGTGTGGGAGACGAGTAGTTGGTATCAGCGGCTGCCGAGTATTTTGTTTGGATGAGCTGATCTACGGGTGGTTCAACTTCCAATGACAGATATTCCTTACCTTCTTTTTTTTCTTTGGCGATTTTTTCGTTGGGCTTTTCCTCGTCGATGTTGGTATAAAAGACTTCCTTCTGAGAAGAGAAGAAATGCAGCACAGGGATAGCCTGCAACAGCATCAGGGAAAGAAATAATATAGAAACAATTCTTCTCATAAAGCGGCACAAATCTAATATTGAATCACCAACAAGCCAAGCACGCAATTGTTTAGGATTCGTGAAAAAATTTAGGTTGGGAGAATGTTGCCGGTTCTAAGATCGGAGTAGCCCGTTGTCACTTGCCTGTAACCTTTTAATATGACAACCGCTCCCGGAGTAATGCATACTTACTTTTCAACGATTCCATGCTCTTTACTAATTCTTCTGCCCCGGTAAATCAAAAATGACGGGATGGCAGCTTGCCTTCCTGTGTTATTCGGAAACCCGACAAAAAATTGATGAAGAGGATTGCTGCAATTAGTTGAATTGTCATGGCAGCTTCTATTGACTTTTTTACCTGCATTCTTCACCGTGCAACAGGTTATTGATAATAAACAACGAAGCTATAGCAGGATATGGCGGTTCCATAATTGTAAAGGCTAACCGAGATCAAAGCCAAACATGCTGCCTTCACCGTAGTTGCTTTTAACCCAGATCTTCCCTCCCATCGCTTCAATAAATTCTTTACAAATGGCCAGGCCGATGCCAGAACCTTTTGCATCGGAACGGCCGGGCACCTGGTAGTAACGTTCAAATATCCTGTCCAGATATTTGGCTTCAATGCCGTTGCCTTTATCGGCAACCGAAAAAGATACCTTGCTGCCGGCGGCCTTTACTGAAACCAGAACATGGCTGTCTCCCGGAGAATACTTGATCGCATTCGTCAGAAAATTATTGAGCACCCAAATAATTTTATCGCTGTCTCCCTCAATGGCCGGCAGCCGCTCATCTGCTTCTTTGCTGATGCGGATCCCCTTTTCCCTGGCCGATGTAGCAACGGCCTGCAGTGAATGTTCAACTACCTGGGCCGGATTCAGCGGCCGGATATTCAATTGTATTTTGCCCGCCTCCACCTGCGAAAGGTTCAGCAGTTCACTTAAGATGCGCAGCATCCGCTGGTTGTCTCCTTTTAAATTTTGGATCAATTCTTTTTGTTCGCCGGACAGCGGTCCGATGCGTTCATCTTCCAGCAACTTCAGGCTAAAATCGGAAGATGCCAGCGGCGTTTTTAATTCATGCGAAACCGTCGCAATAAAATTTGTTTTTGCTACATCCAATTCTTTAAATGAGGTGATGTTTTTCAAAACGATCACCTTGTTGCCTCCGCTTTCCACATCAACCACTTCTTTCGTAAAATAGTTTTCCTTGTTGTCCACAACAATCTTGAATGGTGTGCCGCCTTTTTCGTCCAGTAAAAAACGAAACAGGTCATTTCGTGCAGCCACTGCACCTGTTTTTTGTCCGACAATATCTTTTGCCGAAAGGCCCAATAAACTCAGTGCCTGGTTATTGGCAAATAGTACCACATCAGCCTTGTCGATGCCGATGCTGGCGTCCTTTAAGCTGTTAATGACCGCTTCGGCACGGCTCTTTTCAAAAATGAGTTTATTGAGGTTGCTAGTTTCAAAATATTCCAGCCGTTCGGCCATGTCATTGAAGGCGTTCGCCAGGTCGCCAAATTCATCTTTCGATTCAATGTGCACCCGGTGCCGGTAATTTTTCTGACTGATCTCCTTAATCGCTTCCGCCAGCTTTCGGATAGGAGATGTAATGACCGAAGGAAAGTTGACGACAAACGTAAAACCAACAAGAAAGATGACCAAGATGATAGTGATGAGATAAGTGGTGACTTTTTTTGTCGACGCTTCGGATGCTTCACTTTTGAGGCGAATGGCTTCCATGTTAAGGGTTAAAATATGCAACAACCAGAAGCGGGTTTTCCCAACCGCAGTATCGTCATTTGCCAGCCGGCCCAAAAGCCCTCTCAACATCTGCGTGGCCTCTTTCTCACCCTGTTCGGTGATGTTGCCTTCCTGCAGTTTTAATTGTTTGTTGAAGGAATCGAGATAAGCGTTGTTCCCGGCCTGAATGCCGTCCAGCGCCGCCTGCATGCGATGGGCATACTGAAGCGACTCATAGTTTGCTTTTATAATATTCTGCGTTTGCTGCTTCAGGCTAAAAAGATAATAAATACTGAAGCCGCCGGAAAGCACCACCAGCAGGAAAAGAAAGATCGTTCCCAAACGGATTTTATTTTTTACAGAGATTGCCATTGTGTGTAGTGTGACAGCGAACAGCGCTTGTCTTCCGCTGCTTTTCATCCATTGTTTACTAAGATAAGATCACCAGGTCCACATCGTTCTTTGAAAGTGTTTTCAACAATTGGTTGAAGACGCTTGTTTTTAAAATAATCTGCCACAATTTAAGGTGCGGCTTGCCAATGCAAACGGTTGTCACAGCCTTTTCTTCAATGGTATCAATAATAGCTTTTGCAATGTCCTCTTCTTTTTTTTGAATGATCTCTGCACCCAATTCCGTTGCGTTCTTAAAATTGTT
>DASVSM010000068.1:0-2082 GCA_036388115.1 Flavisolibacter sp. | reverse complement strand
GACATACATCCGTTCTTTTGTACCAACTAATTTTTCGTTCGTAAATGTCAGGAGATCCCCTTTGTCTACCTCAATCCCGTTGTTTTCAATTTCACCTACTCTCAGTTTAGGACCCTGCAGGTCGCCCAGGATGGCGATGTTGTATGGTTCCGTTTTATTCATCTGGCGGATGTATTCGATGATCTGTAATTTATCCTCATGCGTACCATGAGAAAAATTTAACCGGAATACATTGACGCCGCATTTAACAAGTTCAAGAAGTTTATCGTACGTATCGCAGGCAGGTCCAACAGTGGCTACAATCTTCGTTCGATGATGCGTATGCTCAATTCCGGCCGTTTTATCCATCTGTCGATGGAAATACTTGTCTACATTTTTGCTCATAACGAAAGATTTCTAGATCCAAAGCCAAGATTGGGTTACACCCGGTCCTTGAATTTGTTTCCCTTTATTTCTGATTTGTTTAGGTATTTAATAAAGTTTGCTATATGCGCTGATAGTTGTTTGTAAGAAGAAATCAATTCATCCAACTTATTTTCTTCAATATATTTTAAATCAAAGGCTCTGTATAATTGTGAACGAACTTCGCCCGCTGATCCTTTAGCGATGCTTAAAAAATTAATGAATTCCAGCCTTCCATCTCTTTCAAACCCCTCGGCGATATTATCCATAACAGAGCCAGCTGATCTTCGTATCTGGCTCATAATGGCAAAATCCTTCGAAAAATCATATTGCATTGTCAATGTATAAATTTCCAGCGCCAATTGTCTTGCTTCCTTCCAAATTGGTAACTCTTCAAAATTTTGGTAGCTGCTCATAATCTTGGCTTTTGGATCCAGAAATCTTTACGATGCGAGGATCTTGACAATCTTCATCCATTCTTCATTAATTGTGCCTTTTTTCTTTCCTACTTTTTCAAGTGGAATGTAATTCATTTTGTTGTTCATAATGCCAACAAATACGTTATACCTTCCTTCTATCAGGCTTTCCACCGCATGGTAGCCCATGCGGCTTGCAATCAGGCGGTCGAGGCAGGTAGGAGCGCCGCCCCGTTGAATGTGCCCGAGGATGGTCACCCTGGTTTCCATATTAGGAACTTTTTCCCTGATGGCCGCTGCAACCTTGTCGGCGCCTCCAAATTCGTTGCCTTCGGCAACAATAATCAGGTTTACCAGTTTCCTGCGCCTTTCTTTTTCCTGGAGAGAGGTTATGATGGCATCAATATCTGTCTTTTGCTCTGGTACCAGTATGTTCTCCGCGCCGGTGGCAATACCACTATGAAGGGCAATATAGCCGGCATCCCGGCCCATGACTTCAATGATAAATAGTCGGTCGTGTGCATCAGCGGTATCACGAATTTTATCGATGGCTTCCACCGCCGTGTTCACTGCTGTATCAAAGCCAATGGTAAAGTCGGTGCCAAAAATATCCTTGTCAATAGTACCTGCTAAGCCGATACATGGAATATCGTATTCGCGGCTGAATTCTACCGCGCCGCGGAAGGAGCCGTCGCCGCCAATGATGACAAGTCCATCGATGCCGCGTGTCTTCAGATTATGATAGGCTTTTTTCCTTCCTTCCGGGGTATGGAAGTCTTTGCACCGGGCAGTCTTCAGAATGGTGCCGCCGCGTTGAATGATGTTGGCCACCGCACGGTTATCCATCCGGTAAATATCATCCTCCAGCAGTCCCTGGTAGCCACGCATGATGCCGTACACTTCGAGGCCATAATAGTTTCCTGTACGTACAACAGCCCTGATTGCTGCATTCATTCCGGGGGAGTCGCCACCGGATGTCAACACTGCAATCTTGCTTACTTTTTTTTCCATTGCTTTCGCTTGTTATTCAATTTGAAGGGTCAAAAATAAGGGTTTGATTTTTAGTAATGCCCTGTAATCCCCCTGTCCCCCTGAAGGGGAGACTTAGGTCTTTTATACTTTTCTTTTTCAGTTTCTTTTAAGGATAAATATGGTTGAAGTACGATAGCTGAACACCATTACAACGCATACAGGAGTGCGACGCAGTTGAAGACCCATAGAAAAGGAAAAGCTGGTTGTTTTGTAACCAGCTTTTCCGTTAGAA
>DASVSM010000067.1:0-5676 GCA_036388115.1 Flavisolibacter sp. | reverse complement strand
TCTTTGTATTTATACGTTTTCAGCAGCTCCAGAAAGGCGTTGTTCTTCCAGGCCAGTCGTCCCACCAGTACCAGTTTCATGGAACTTTGTAAACGCCGTTTAAAGATGGAAAAGGCTTTTAAAAGGTTCACCAGGTTCTTACGTGGATGGATGGCGCCAACGTATAAAAAGTATTCCGTGCCGCCTGTGTATTTGTCTTTAACAGCGTTTTGTTCTTCGTAGCCGGTTGGTTGAAAAACATCTTTGATACCATTGTAAACAACACTAACCTTCTGTTCGTCTGTTCGATAATGGTTGATAATATCCTGCTTGGAAAAGTTAGAAACCGTAACTACGGAAGCTGCTTTTTTAATAAACTTCGGTATGAAATATTTCAGGTACCCGACGTGACTATTTTTATAGGCTCCCGGATAATGCAAAAAGCCCAGGTCGTGTACGGCTAAGCATTGCGGCACGCCGGTGAGTAACGAACACTGGCCATCGGGTGAGAAAAAAACATCTGCTTTGATCTTCTTCAGGAGAAAAGGAACTTTTACATCGTACCAATATTTCCATTGTAAAGGGTGCCTCACTTCAGGCGAAAGCACATGTGCGTTTACATTGGCTGAAAAAAGGAAAGCAGGATCATAAGGGCGGTCGAAAAGAAAGTGAAACTGGTGATCCGGGTACGTGGTTACAAGCCGTTGCATCACTTCTTTGGTAAAGTAGCCGTACCCCTCAAGTCCATCTTTCAGAAGATATCTGGTGTTCACTGCAATGACCATGGTGTGCAAAAATAGCGGATGCAGCGGTCCTGTTTTGTATCAGCCTTTTTTAAAGGCTTTAAAATTGATTCCAAAGAAGAAATAATTTTTCAGTATGGTGGCTTTTTGCCCGATCTCCTGTTCCTTTCTGGTTAATGTTTCCATCGATTGATCTTTCATAAAAAATGGAAGGAAGAAACGTATGTGCCGGATGCTGGAAGGTTCTATTTCCAGGCCTGCATCTTGAAATAACTTTTCCCATTTCTTTAGCGACCGGATGTTCTCGTTTCCTAATAAAATTGTTCTTTTCAGACGTTCGTCATAAACGGTCACATTTTTATTCAGGCCTCTCTGCCAGAGAAGCTTCAGGTTTTGGATAATGTTTGCACCGTTCTCCTCAATTACTAGCAGTTTGCCTTTTTCACGCAATGCTTTTTCAAACACCTTTAGTCCTTCTTCAATTGGCTCAAGATGGTGGAGCGTGTCCTGTAAAATAATGGTGTCGAATGCGCTGCTGTAGTCGGACTCGAAGACATCTGCATACGTGTATTGAAAATGTTCTGTGTTTCCAAACTGCGACCAATACCTTTTCCTTTTTTCAATTTCAGCAAAATAAAACTCCAGTGTTGTTCCAAAAACCGGGTAGTTGTTCATGGCTAAAAACAATGCGGTTGTTCCATAGCCGCAGCCACAATCCCAGATGGACTGGTTGATCTCCCCGATGTTTTCACGGATATACTCCAGGCGCTGGCAGAAGTAGGCTTTTCTAAAGAGGAAGCTTTTCACATCTGAATGGAACTTGTAATAACCCTGAAGATTTTTGTTTGCTTTTAATTCAATCAGGAACAGGTCAAAAAATTCTTCCGTACTCATGTTGTGGGGTCGCAACAAAGATGAATAAAACCCGATGATCTTTTGGCATCAAACTTTAATCATATCTGTTACAATAATGGTCGTTGTTAACCTGATTGGAAGAAAACGTTCTTTTTTAAGGGAAATGTGGAATTTCTAGCACCGGGGCTTCATATTGTAGTATTTATTCAACAAAAGCTGTAGAAACAGGTGGGGAAATAAGTCGGTTTAAAGCGGCGAAATAAATTGGTATTCAATTTGTTTTATCTGTAATACGAAACGCTTCACCCTTAACTTTTGAAACTTAGTATAAACGACCTCTTAGGTGGAAGAGGATGGTGGCTTGTAAAAGGGGCCTTGGTTCGGGGCCCCTTTCTTTATGCCCGGACTTGATCTGGCCTCCTTAAATCCCTTCGGTGAAGGGATGTGCTGAACACAGACATTGGCTTTTATACGATACTGAAAAGACCCAATCATATTCTTTGATTGGGTCTTTTTCTTTTTGATACCAGCTGCAGTGTTTCATTGCATCGTCTGTGAAGTTCATCCTGAGCGAAGCCGAAGGGCAGCAATCCGTTCATCGTTCA
The DNA here is from genome assembly GCA_036388115.1 of Flavisolibacter sp. Taxonomy (GTDB): domain Bacteria; phylum Bacteroidota; class Bacteroidia; order Chitinophagales; family Chitinophagaceae; genus Flavisolibacter. Next base: position 3,494 of record DASVSM010000067.1, on the reverse strand, counting down.
GAACAGCAGTGAGCTATGAGCATGAGCCGTCAGCTTTCAGCTCTTTGCCCTACCGTAATGACTTTTGCTTGTCATGCTGACGCAGGAAGCCTCTTTGCTAAATTTTATAAGAAAACAAAGCAGCCAGTCATGACGCTTACAACCATCGCCTACTATTCAGTTCAAAGGTCCCTCGTGCCTCGGGATGACAAGGCAAGAAACAAGATAATAGCAGACACGTTGAAGGTTTAAAGTAGAAAGAAGAAACGCGTCATAACTTATTGACAGATTGAAGCGGGAAAGAAAAGACTGCCTAAGCCAGTGTCTGTACTGCAGCGGTTCTCTTTCTGGCTCCGCAGGAGAAGGTCAGGCTGAGGTCCAACACTCCCCCTCTTTCAAATAAGCCTCGTCTATCACAGCACCCAGCCCCGGTACTTCCGGAACATCAATCACTCCTTTTTCCAAATACTTTATTCCGCCGATAACCGGGTCTTCTGTAAACATCAATGGCGTATCAAAATCACAGTGATGAATATGATCGTTGCTTAATGCAAGATGTGCCGCTGCCGTCATGCCTAAGCGGGATTCCATAAAGCCGCCCACCTGCATGTGCATACCGGCTGCTGCGCCCAATTCAGCAATCTTCTTTCCCTTGAAAAAACCGCTGCTCTTTCCGAGCTTGATGTTGAACATCTGGCAGGCTTTTAAAGCAATTAGTCGTTCTGCATCCCATTCATCACCACAGCTTTCATCGGCCATGATGGGAATGGGCGATGCTGCCGATACCTTGCTTAATTCCATAAACCGGTAACGTGAAATAGGCTCTTCGCAATGCTCAATACTAAATTCACTTAAAGCATTCAGAACGTCAATGGCATTATCTGCCGTTCCCCATCCCTGGTTAGCATCAATACGCAGCGGATGCACGGCACCAATTCCGTCGCGGATGGCTTTTATTCTTGCTACATCATCTTCTTTCTTTCCTCCCAGTTTTACTTTAATGGCAGGGAAACCTTCCTTTTTAAAACGCACTGCATCTTCCTTCATCTTTTGCGGATCGCCAATGCTGACCGTCATGTCTGTTTCCAGCACCTTGTTCTTTTCTCCTCCCAAAAATTGGTAAAGCGGCACGCCGGCATGCTGCGCGGCAATGTCGTGAAGCGCCATGTCAAATGCACTTTTAATGCTGCTGTTGCCATAGATGGTTTTGTCCATTGTTTCCATGCAGCCGGCAATATCCAGCGCCGGTTTTCCTTTTAACACCTGTGCAAAGTATTGTCCCACGATAAAGCAGGTATCCACGCTTTCACCATTGATGGTCATGTACGGACTGCACTCGCCATATCCGGCACAACCATCGGCTGTCCGAATAATGACCACCACATTTTGCACATTGTGGATCGGTCCAAGCGAAATGACAAACGGTTCTTTCAGAGGAATAAACAACTTATAGATTTCTACCGTCTGGATGTTGCTGCCTTGCATATGCTGGTGGTTTGGATGCAAATTAATGGTTCGCAGGTAGCGGTTGCCATGCAACGGCTACTTATCTCAAAAATGGTTTGCGGCATTGTTACCCTGGTCCTTTGGCAGGTGCATACCGGATCGTTATTAAGTTACCGGATTGTGGAAGCCTGAAGGCTTCCATTTAAATAATCATCAGTACAGCCCGTGGATGATGGTAAAGCTTTCCATCATCCCTAAAAAAGGTTGAATATTATTTCCAGGCAACATTCCTCTTTCGTGATGTAAAGATTCAATAACTAAGTCCAAACAAAACCCGCATGCCGGCACTTACCATCAAAGGCAGGGGAACATCACGTTGGCTATGTAGATAGTGCGATCCATTGCTGGAAGCAGGCAACCAGGTACGTGCCTCAGCAAAGGCAAAGAAGTTTCCTCCTACCGGCATTTCGGCGCCCAGGCCAAGATCAAAGGTCAATCTCCTGATCCTGCTTTCACCTTCTCTCACCGGAATATGATACAGGCTTGTATCTGCCGAAGGCGAAAAGCTGTTGCGTATCCTGGCAAACAGGAAACCGAAACCGGCAACACCATACATATTAAAATCTTTTTCTGCGTTGTAGCTGCCGCGGAAATAATGTTTCCAACCAAGCGAAAAATGGCGGTAGGTTAGTCTGCCGGTGGCAGTGAACGGAATTAAGAGCGGTGATGTAAAAGGTATTTTGGTGACGGCCGTAAAATTGTTTTTGAACTTGCCTTCGGTGTAATAATCCAGCCAGGCATAAGCGCTTTGTTTGGGTGAGAAATGAAAGTTGGCTTGTACGGTTTGCCCAAACGCCCAGAACTTTTGCTGCGGACTGAAGTTGCGTAAGCCGGAAACACCGGTACCAACGCTGAACTCTACTTGTGCGTGGAGTGAGAGGTTAAGAAGGAGATTGAGGCTAAGGACCAGCAGCACTTTCTTCATCGGCCAAAACTAATCATCTGTGCAAATAAAAAAGCCATCCCACAAAAGCGAGATGGCTTCTTTCATAAAAGAGCATTTATTTTCTGATCGTTAATTCCTTGATCAGGTTTTGTGCACCGCCTAATTTATCGATGCACCACAGCACATAACGGATATCCACATTGATGGTGCGGTTCAGGTCCTTGTCAAACGCCAGCTTATGGCTTAGGGCTTCGTAGTTACCATCGAAAGCCAAACCGATCAACTCACCATTGCCATTGATAACGGGTGAACCGGAATTGCCGCCGGTGATGTCGTTGGAAGTGATAAAACCAACCACCAGGTCATTGGTGCGGGCATCTTTGTACTGGCCGAAGTCTTTTGCTTTGATCTTCTCTACCGCTTCCTTCGGCATGTCAAATTCGTAATCACCGGGCTTGTATTTTTCCAGCAGGCCTTTGGATGTTGTTACATAGTCGTACCGAACCCCATCCCGCGGATTATAGTCATCTACCTTACCATAGCTGACACGCATGGTAAACGTTGCATCAGGATACATTACTTTTTTCGGGTTCTGCTCCATCACACCTTTCAGGTACAGCCGTGCCCACTCGTTGTTCTTTGCCGTAAACTGCTGGAACATCGGCAGGTATTTGCCCGTGTAGTTTTTTACGAATGTGCTGGCAAGGTTAAACGCCAGGTCCTGCTGCAGGTTGACCGCATTTGGATTTGCTATAAATGCATTCCACTTGCTGTCGTTCAACAACATGGTTTCGCGGAACACGGCTTCGGCGTACTTCTGGTAAGTACCTGCCTTATCCAGTGCACCGTACTCATTGCGGATAGCTTCAAAAAAGCCTTGCGGATATTGGTCTTTCGGAATGTCCTGGTAGAACATCTGCACCGCCGCACCCACAATGTTCTGATCGGAAACGCGGTTGTGTGAAGCAAGGAAATTCTTTCTTGCATTGGCTGCTGCATCAACTGCTTTTTTAATATCGGCGGTAGAAGTGCCTGGTTTCGTTAAGGCTGTTTCTACGCTTTGCAACGAAGCCGCAAATGCCAGCAATGGTGAACCCAGGATACCTTCGGTGATGTACTGGCG
>DASVSM010000066.1:0-7739 GCA_036388115.1 Flavisolibacter sp. | reverse complement strand
GCTCCTTTTTTATGACCGAACAATTCGCTTTCAAAGAGCGATTCGGTTAATGCCCCAACATCCACTTTAATAAAAGGTTTTGTTGCCCGGTAAGAGAAATGATGAATGGCTTTTGCAATCACTTCTTTACCCGTTCCGTTCTCACCAAGAATTAAAATGTTAGCATCCGTTGGTGCGATCTTCTGGATCTTATAAAAAATATCCTGCATCACGTCCGATTCGCCAAGCAGTTCTTTTTCAAAAATGGAGGAGCCGTTTGGCACCATCGGGGATCCTTTATTTTCTTTTTGCCTGACTGCTTCTTTGATGGTGGCTATCAGCTTTTCGTTATGCCACGGCTTCACAATAAAATCGTAAGCACCTTCTTTCAGCGAACGAATGGCCAGGTCAATATCGCCATACGCAGTGATCATAATAACAGAAGCGGCAGAGCGGAATTCTTTGATCTTTTTCAGCCAGAAGATCCCTTCATTACCTGTGTTGATAGAACTGTTGAAATTCATATCGAGCAGGATCACGTCAAAGTCCTGTTTGGACAAAATGGATCGTATATTCTCGGGATTCTTTTCGATTACAATTTCTTTGACCTCGGGTTTCAGGAGTAAACGAACTGCAGTGAGCACATCTACATCATCGTCAATAACTAAGATAGAAGCAGTCTTCAATGACATGGTTGAAATGAATTGTGGCAAAGTACGAAACTAAGGCCGTGCCATCAATCTAATGTTCTGAAAATGAACAGGCGTTTATTCTCCCATAAAAAGAGGTGTATCAAAACCGGACAGGTTTTGTCCGCATGCGAACAGATTCGTAGTCGACTAATTTTCTAACGCATTGAAAACCATATCGTCTATCTTTTGGCATCTTATTGCATTATTTCGTGCAGAACACAAAACAATTACTGTGGACAGAAAAATTGAAAGAAAAGGTTGGAGCCGGAAAAAGACGTACACCGTCGTGGGAATTCTTGCCCTTGTGATCCTGATCGGTGGCAGCATTTATTACACATCCGGCGGATCGAAATTAAACGTGGAAGCAGAACGCATCACCATCAGCGAAGTGAAAAAAGGCGCCTTCCAGGAGTTTATTCCCGTGCCGGGTATTGTTCTTCCGCAAACCACTATTTACCTCGATGCAATGGAAGGCGGGCGGGTGGAAGAAAAATTGGTAGAAGACGGCGCTATGGTGAAAAAGGGACAGCCGATTCTTCGCTTATCCAATACTGATCTTGAGTTAAGCCTCGTTAACCAGCAGACGTCTGTTTACAACCTGTTGACGCAAATGCAGATCGCTAAAAATGCGGCGCAGCAAAACACCACGCAAAAGCTCAATCAGAAAACCGATGTGGAAAGTGCTTACAAAGAAGCCAAGCGTATTTATGAACTGAACAAACACCTCTACGAGCAAAAAGCCATCGGGCTGCAGGAGTTCAGGCAGGCAGAGAATAGCTACAATTACCAGTTGGAACGAATGAACCTCACGGATAGAATTCTAAAACAGGATGCAGCTTCCAATACACAACAGGTTTCGCAGGCTTCGCAGTCTTACCAGGGTTCGCAGAATGCGCTGGGTGTAATGCGGAAAAAAGTAGGAGATCTTGTCGTTCGTGCGCCGGTGGACGGGCAACTGACTTCTTTGGATGCTGAGATCGGACAAAGCAAAAACAAAGGCGAACGGCTGGGTCAGATTGATATCATCAGTGGCTACAAAGTGCGGGTTGATATTGACGAACATTATATTTCCCGTGTATTTATTGGCCTGATGGGCGGTGCCACCATTGCTAACAAAGACTACAAACTAAAAATTACAAAGGTTTATACGCAGGTAAATAGCGGCCGTTTCCAGGTGGACATGCAATTTGAAGATGCGGTGCCGGAAGGTATTCGTCGCGGACAGACCCTGCAGATACGATTGGCGTTGAGTGATGAAACCCAGGCTTTGCTGCTAAACAAAGGTGGCTTCTTTCAGCAAACCGGCGGAAGTTGGGTATATAAACTTAGCAGTGATGGACAGAAGGCTTATAAGGTGGATGTGCAATTAGGACGCCAGAACCCGGACTATTATGAAGTGATCAGCGGCCTGCAGCCGGGTGATAAAATCGTGACGTCTAGCTATGAGAACTATACGAACATGAGTGAACTTATTATAAAGAAATGAGCCGTTAGCTGTCAGGTATCAGCAGTCAGCTTTCAGCTTCTCTGAATAGCTATAAAGCATTCGCCTGATTTGTGAGATTTCGTCAAACAGCTCTTTAAATAGTGTTTCATCAATGTAGTTCAAGTCTTTGCTTAGAATGAATTGGTATTGAAGTTCGGAAGAGGAACCGGCTGCAATGGTTAAGAAGCGTTTAAGTTCGGCGATCGATTCTCTGCCACATCCTTCGGCGATGTTTGTAGGAACCGAAGAAGCAGACCTTCGCATCTGCGAAGCGAGTCCATAGGCTTCTGCTTTGGGAAAATGTTGCGTTACTGAGTAAACCCTTAACGTGAGCTTGTGGCTTCTTTGCCAAATTTCAAGATGCTGATAGTCTCGCATAGATAAAGTTTGAGCAGGTTGAAACTAAACAATAAATTAAAACTTGTCAACTAAGCTGAAGTCTGATCGCTGATAGCTGACAGCTTCAACAAAAACCAACTGAAATGAAAATCTTACTGATCCTTTCGCTGCTGTTTACGACTGCGCAACCAGGCACGCCTGACACAACCAAGGCCGAGACAAAGAAGAAGCAGTCAACTGCTCCGAAGCCGCCGTCCAAAAAATCCAAAGCGGCGCTTCCGTTTCTTCCTTTCCTCATTGTTGACAATCGTTAATTCCAAAACTTCCTCCATTATGATAAAGATCAAAAATCTCGAAAAAATTTACCGTACCGAAGACGTGGAAACGGTTGCCCTCAACAAACTTTCGATTGAAGTAAAAGAAGGCGAATTTGTTGCCATCATGGGCCCTTCCGGCTGCGGCAAATCAACCTTACTAAATATTCTCGGCTTGTTAGACGATCCCGATACCGGCAGTTTTATGTTCAACGGAATTGAAGTAGCCAATTTCAACGAACGCAAAAGAGCCGACCTGCGTAAACGCAATATTGGATTTGTATTTCAGAGCTTCAACCTCATTGATGAACTGACTGTTTTTGAGAACGTGGAATTACCATTAATTTATCTTGGAATTAATGCTGCGGAAAGAAAGAAGAGGGTAGAAGACGTGCTGGATAAAATGCAGATCATGCACCGCCGCAACCACTATCCGCAGCAATTGTCCGGCGGCCAGCAACAGCGTGTTGCCGTGGCAAGAGCGGTTGTGAATAACCCGAAACTGATTCTTGCTGATGAACCGACAGGTAACCTTGACTCTTCCAATGGTAACGAAGTGATGCAACTGCTTACTGATTTAAATGAACAAGGCACAACCATCATCATGGTTACCCACTCCGAACACGATGCCCGTTACAGCCATCGTATCATTCGCATGCTGGATGGCCAGACGGTGCTCGAAAATATCATGGTGTAACCGGCATACGGTATTGTTTGTTGGAAGCCTGCACAATCTTATCCAACACAAAACATCCAACATCAAAACAATCCCATGATTCGTAATTACCTCACGATTGCCTGGCGCAATCTGATGAAGAATAAAGTATTTTCTTTTATCAACATCTTTGGCCTTTCCGTTGGCCTTACCTGCTGTGTTTTAATCGCCCTTTACATTTATCACGAAGCCAGTTACGACAAGCACCATCCCAATGGAGCCAGCATCTATAAACTTGGCACCGCCTTCATCGACCAGGGTGTGGAAGAAAAAAGTGGCACCACTTCGGCACCGCTGGGAAGCATGCTGCAGCAGGAGTATCCCGAGATTTCTTCGTCAACGAGATTGTTGCAGCTTTTTCGCGATGATAAAACCCTGTTCCAGGTAAAAGAAGGCGAAGGACAGTTCAAGTCTTTCTACGAAAAAAAGGGGTTGCTGGCCGATTCAAATTTTTTCCAGATCATCCCTTATTCATTTAAGGAAGGAAATCCCCGGACGGCCTTGATGGCTCCAAATTCTGTAGTGATCAGCGAAGACATTTCCCGCAAACTGTTTGGTGGGCAACCGGCACTGGATAAGATGGTGCGCATCAGCAGCAACACCAATGGCGACAGTACGTTTCGTGTAACCGGCGTGTTCTCTCAACCGGAAGCGCCATCGCATATTGATGCAAACTTTTTTCTTTCGTTTCGTGGTGGAAATATGGATGGCTTTGCAAACGATAGCCCGAGCCTTGCCAACAACAATATGTTCAACACCTATGTTGTTCTAAAAGACGGCGCCAATGCAAAGGCCCTGGAACAAAAGTTTCCTTCTTTCATTCAACGGCATCTTGCTGAGCAGCTAAAGCAAATGGGCAAGCAGCGCAATTATTTTATGCTGCCCGTTTCTGACATTCATTTGTCAGGAATTGGCAAAGGCATTTCACCCGGAGGCAGTAAAACAACACTCTTTATTCTCGGCTCAATTGCAATCCTCACCTTGCTGATTGCCTGCATTAACTTCATGAATCTTTCTACAGCTAATTCGGCGAAGCGGGCAACGGAAGTTGGCATCCGAAAAGTATTAGGCGCAGAAAAAAAGTCGCTGCTCTGGCGTTTTTTAGGTGAATCAATGTTGATGGCTTTCGTTGCGTTTTTGTTTGCCATCCTTCTAACCTTTCTACTCTTGCCTGTTTTTGAAAACGTTTCGGGAAAAACAATTTTACTATCCGGTGAGCAAAAAATAATACTGGCAGGTTCATTCCTTTTCCTTGCTGCCCTTACCGGTTTACTGGCTGGAAGTTACCCGGCGCTTTATCTTTCTTCGTTCCGGCCTATTAAAGTGCTTAAAGGGAAGTTCGCCAATTCGCTTGCAGCAATTTCTCTTCGGAAAGGACTTGTTGTTTTCCAGTTTGTCATCTCCATTGTGCTGATCGTTGCATCGGTGGTGATTGCAGATCAAATGAGTTATCTGCGGCTGAAGGACCTTGGCTTCGCAAAAGACCAGCAAATCATTGTTCCCCTGAGAACAGCTACTTCAAAGAATAGTCTTGCTGCGTTTAAGAATGAAGCGCTGGCGCAGACAGGCATCAAAACAGTTGGAGCCGGTATGTCGTATCCCGGTATTTTTCATCCGCAGGATTGGCTGATGTACGCACAGGGACACACCATGAACGATTCGAAGCGGATGGTCATTAATCTTGTGGACGACAATTTTCTGCAAACCCTGGGTGTGAACCTGCTTGCAGGAAGGTTGTTCTCGAAAGATTTTCCCGCCGATACCTTAACCCGTTTTGTGGTGAATGAAGAAACGGTAAAAAAATACGGCCTTGGTTCGCCGCAGGAAGCAATTGGTAAATGGCTGGCCCTTGACTGGGATGGGCAACAACACCAGTTCACCATCATTGGAGTGGTAAAGGATTTTCATTTCAAGGATTTGCATAAAGAGATTGAACCCATTGCTTTCCGGTATTATCATGAAGCAGACTTTAATTACTTGCTTGCCCGCTCAGGCGGCAGCAACGTAAAGCAGGCGTTAACTGGTCTTGAAGCAACGTGGAAGAAACTCAATCCGAACGAACCTTTTGAATACAGCTTCCTTGACCAGGATTTTCAAAAGAATTACGAAGCGGAAGACAGGCAGGCAGGACTAATTAATTACTTCACCATTGTTGCCATTATCATTTCCTGCCTTGGATTATTTGGCCTGGCAACATTTACTGCCGAACAACGCACGAAAGAAATTGGTATTCGCAAGGTGCTTGGTGCAAGTGTTTACGGCGTTGTGGCCCTGTTGTCGAAAGATTTCTTAAAGCTTGTTTTCATTGCTGTGTTGATTGCATCGCCGTTGGCCTGGTGGGGCATGAACAAATGGCTGCAAAACTTTGCTTATCAAACATCTATTGGCTGGCAGGTATTTGCCATCACCACATTCATTGCTATTCTCATTGCTTTTGCCACCATCAGTTTCCAGGCTATTAAAGCAGCCATCGCCAATCCGGTAAAAAGTTTACGGACCGAATAAAACCAACGACATGTTCAGAAACTATTTCAAAATAGCCTTTCGCAATTTGATGAAATACAAATTCATCTCCGGCATTAACCTGTTTGGCCTGACGGTTGGGTTGACCTGCTGCCTGCTGATACTGGCCTATATCATCAACGAATTGAGTTTTGACAAATACCATCCGAATGCAAAAAATGTTTATCGCGTTGAACGCACTTTTTTAAACCCGGAAACAGGTGCGCTTTCGCTGGAGCTTGGCGCCATTGCACCACCTTTTGCACCGTTTTTGTTGAATGATTTCAAAGAAATTAAAAAACTTACACGGCTGCTTCCAAACGGCAACACCTCTTTCAAATACGAGGATAAAATATTCAATGAGCAGAATGTTTTCTTCGCAGATGAGAACCTCTTTTCCGTTTTTAAAGTAGATGTGATCAAAGGCAATCCCGCCAAAGCATTAAACGATCCCTACTCGGTGATGCTAACAGAAGAGATCGCGAAGAAATACTTTGGTAATGAAGATCCGATGAACAAGGAAGTGAAGTTGGATAATCAACTGACCTGTAAAGTAAGTGGTGTTTACAAAGCCTTTCCTGCCAGTGCGCACATGCATCCCAATGTGATGATCTCTTTTAATACGCTGCGTGATTCAGCCTCGTACGGCGAGCAACGTTTGCGGACCAACTGGGGCAACAATGCTTTTCTGACCTACATTGAATTGCCTGATAACTACGATCCCAAAAAACTGGAGGCACAGTTTCCTGCCTTTCAAAACCGGCATATTCCAAATGATGGTGGTGGAAAAATCAAACCTTCCGACTATTCGCAGCTATCATTGAAAAAACTGACCGATATACACCTCTACTCCCATAAAGATGATGAAGTAGAGGAGAATGGTGATATCAAACGAGTGTATATTTTTTCCGCCATCGCCTTGTTCATCCTGCTCATTGCCTGCATCAATTACATGAACCTTTCCACTGCCCGGTCTGTGTTGCGTGCCAAAGAAATTGGCGTCCGTAAAGTGGTTGGTGCAGGAAGGGTGGAACTGATTGCGCAGTTTCTGAGTGAATCGGTTTTGCTCACATGGGTCGCTACTATTCTTGCTTTTGGATTAACATGGTTTGCCCTGCCCTGGCTGAACGAACTTTCCGGTCAGCACTTAACTATCGAAACCTTGTTAAAGTGGAAGATCATTGTTCCGATTTTACTTGTTCCGTTCGTGGTTGGTATCCTTTCGGGGTTGTATCCTGCATTATTCCTTTCTTCTTTTCAGCCCATCAAAGTGCTGAAAGGATTTATGAAAGTTGGCGGGGCCAATATCTCTTTCAGAAAAGTTCTGGTGATCGTGCAGTTTTCTATCTCCATCGTACTGATCATTGCTACGGCCATCGTGTTTCAGCAGTTGCGGTACATGCAAAGCAAATCCTTAGGTTTTAGCAAAGACCATGTGGTGAACTTTGCGTATGTAGGTGCCCTGGCCGATTCCTACGAGGCATTCAAAACAGAATTATTAGCCAATACCGGTGTGCAATCTGTTTCGCGTTCATCACGGGTGCCTTCCGGACGATTGCTGGATGCGATGGGTTCGCAAATTAATCACGGTGATTCGCTGGCGCCTACAAAAGCCGATATCAAATTCTTGTCGGTGGATGAAGGGTTCATGCCAACGTATGGTATTAAAACAATTGCCGGCCGGAATTTCTCAAAAGAATTCGGAAGTGATA
>DASVSM010000065.1:0-5449 GCA_036388115.1 Flavisolibacter sp. | reverse complement strand
CGATCAGCACCCTGAGTCGCGATGCTTTTGTCTTCATCCTGAAAGAAAATGCACACATAAAAATTGCTGCCCATTGGCCACTCAGCGAGTGGGAAACGGCAGCAAATAAATTAATTGAAAGCTGGAAATTCTTGGTAAGCTTAATTGCCTAAGCGGTGGAAGAGATCTTTCACCTGGTGACCCCACAACATGCTTTGGTCTTTTATCTCTTTTTTATCCGCAAAGTCTTTGATCACCAAAATGGTTTGGTTAGTGACTTCTGATTTTTCAATAGCAAACTCAAAGTATTCTTCTTTTGGTGCATGCAGCCAATGAAAGCGAATGAATTTTTCATCTTCCTGTTCCACTACCTCTGCTTCATCTTCTGACCCGTTCCAGGAGAAATAATAAATACCGTCGCGTTCATCTACTTTATCCGCAAACCATTCCTGCAAGCCAGTTGGGTTTGCCAGAAACTCGTAAAGGATAGTTGGTGAACAGCGCACCGGATATTCTAATGTGTACAGTTGTTTTTTGCTCATCTTATCATCTAATTAAATACGGGTCAGGGTGTGCAATAATAGTAAAATAGTAGAACCATCAAAATTTTTTTAGTATTTTCTTTCGTCGCCCATTTTTGATAGTCCGTCAAAAAAAAATTTGAAAAAAAAATTCATATTGATTTATTCCCTAATTTGGTTATCAGAATAGTAAAACTAAACTGCTGTGAGCCAGAACATGTGATGGATATTTTGGGATTACTAAGCCAAAACAACGAGAAAAACCCGAATCTTAAAATAACCAATCAAAATTCATCCTATGAGTATGCGTCAACTCAAGATCACGAAGAGTATTACCAATCGTGAATCTCAGAGCCTCGAAAAGTACCTTCAAGAAATTGGCAAGGTCGAATTAATTACCCCCGAAGAAGAAGTTCGTTTAGCAGGCCTTATTAAACAAGGCGATCAAAGGGCATTGGACCGCTTGACAAAAGCCAACCTGCGCTTTGTAGTATCAGTTGCTAAACAGTACCAAAACCAGGGTCTCTCTCTTCCTGATTTGATTAACGAAGGAAATCTTGGATTGATTAAAGCCGCCCAGCGTTTTGATGAAACCAAAGGTTTTAAATTCATCTCTTACGCTGTGTGGTGGATCCGTCAGTCTATTTTACAGGCAATAGCTGAACAAGCCCGTATTGTTCGCCTGCCATTGAATAAAGTAGGTTTGACAAATCGGATTCACAAAGCGTTCAGCCAACTAGAGCAAGAGTTTGAAAGAGAACCATCCGCAGAAGAACTGGCTGAAGTATTGAACATGGACCTTGATGAAGTGGAGTCTTCATTAGGCATCAATGCACGTCATATCAGCATGGACACACCTTTATCGGAAGGTGAAGAAAGCACACTGTACGATGTGTTGGAAAACAAGAATGCTGAAAAAACCGATGGTGATCTGGCACACACACAATCACTAAAAACAGAAATTGACCGCAGTCTGCAGACCCTGACTGAAAGGCAAAAGGAAGTAATCTGCTTTTTCTTCGGCATAGGGGTTGATCATCCCCTAAGCCTGGAAGACATCGGCGACCGCTTTAACCTCACAAGGGAAAGAGTGCGTCAGATCAAGGACAAAGCCATCCTGAAATTGAGAAGTCATCAAAAAGGCGATTTATTAAGGAGTTATTTAGGATCATAAACTTTACACAACTCACATCCTCATTATCTTTGCCAAACGTTTTAGCGTGAACATTTTGTTCACGCTTTTCTTTTTATCACTGATTGCACAGATTTTAATGGATTTCGCAGATGGAAACGGAGCAATACAAGTATGGTGACATCACCCAGAAAATCATTGGCTGCGCAATGAAGGTCCATCGTTATTTTGGGTTGGGATTTCCCGAAAATATTCTCGAAAAATTGGGATTTAAATGCCAGGCAGAGGTGAAAAAAGATATTTATTAGGGAGAACATTTTATAGGGAAAAGGCGACTGGATTTAATAGTTGAAGACAAAGTATTAGTTGAGTTGAAAGCGATTTCAGAACTTGATAAAAGTTCTTACAATAAAATCATTAATTATTTAAAAGTATTCAAAGTGGAAGTAGGATTATTGCTGAATTTTGGTACTGAAAGCCCTCAATATAAAAGGTTTATATATTCCAATTAAAATCAGTGAAATCCTTCTAACTAATAAATCTGTGATCTATGTTTGAAAGTTTAAGTGACCGCCTCGAGTCGGCGTTTAAGGGCTTGAAAGGCGAAGGCCGTATTACCGAGCTAAACGTTGCGACAACTGTAAAAGAAATCCGCCGTGCATTGGTAGATGCCGATGTGAACTATAAAATCGCCAAAGAATTTACCGATAAGGTAAAGGATAAAGCAACAGGCGAGAAAGTGATTAACGCGATTTCACCAAGCCAGTTAATGGTAAAAATCGTGAAGGACGAACTGGTTAGCCTGATGGGCAATGAAGCTGCAGACTTCAATGCCAAAGGCGCACCGGCCGTTATCCTCATCGCCGGCTTACAAGGTAGCGGTAAAACCACGTTTAGCGGAAAGCTGGCCAATTACCTGAAAAAGCAAAAAAAGCTCTCTCCTATCCTGGTTGCGGCCGACGTTTACCGTCCGGCAGCCATGGAACAGTTAAGAGTTTTGGGCGAACAAATTGGTGTGGATGTTCACCTGGAGCTGGAGAACAAAAACCCGGTGGAGATTGCACAAAATGCCATTCGGGAAGCTCGTTCCAAAAACAAGAATGTTGTTATTATCGATACCGCAGGCCGATTGGCTATTGATGAGGCGATGATGACTGAAGTAGCAAATATTAAGGCGGCCGTTAACCCGCAGGAGATACTGTTTGTAGTGGACAGCATGACCGGGCAGGACGCAGTGAACACCGCGAAAGCATTCAACGACCGTCTTGACTTCAGCGGTGTTGTTTTGACCAAGTTGGATGGCGATACCCGGGGTGGTGCGGCTCTTTCCATTAAATACACGGTTGATAAACCCATCAAGTTTATCAGCAGCGGTGAAAAGCTGGATACGCTGGATGTGTTCTATCCTGAACGGATGGCACAGCGTATTCTGGGCATGGGCGATATCACGACCCTTGTCGAGAAAGCGCAGGCACAGTTTGATGAAGAAGAAGCCAAAAAGCTCGAAAAGAAAATCCGTAAAAATCAGTTTGACTTTGCCGATTTTAAACAGCAACTGGAACAGATCAAACGCATGGGTAATTTAAAAGACCTGATGGCCATGATCCCGGGTGTGGGTAAAGCCATGAAGGATATTGACATCAGTGATGATGCGTTTAAGGGCGTAGAAGCCATTATCAACTCCATGACACCTTTTGAAAGGGCCAATCCAGATGATATCGACGGTAACCGTCGCAAACGCATCGCCAAAGGAAGCGGAAAAGACATCAGTGAAGTGAATGCTTTTATGAAACAATTCGAGCAAATGCGGGAAATGATGAAAACGATGAACAAAATGCCAATGGGCAGGATGATGCCGGGGATGAAGAGATAGTCGTCTTTGAACTTGGATTTATGGGATGTTTGAGATAGGTAAGATAAAGTTCAATCTAAATATAGAAAAAAAGCCATTCATCGCTGAGTGGCTTTTTTTCTATCCTAAATATGCAATCAATCCCACATATTCCAGTTCAAAGACAAAAAAAGTCCTGCCAAATGGCAGGACTTAATCTTTTGAAGGTCTTGGGATCAATTAAGCTTCGGCAGAACCTGTATCTCCGGCCGGTCGTCTTTCGCGGCGCTGGTAAACAGGGTTTCTTCTGGCTCTTCTTTCTCTCTGAGCTTCGTCCTGACGACGGCGGATCTGAGCTTCATGCTCCGTGTGCCAGGTCTGGAATTTGGTCATCGCTGTTGCTTCGTCAAACAAACCAAGCGTTACACCACGCAACAAGTGCTTCAGGTATAACACACCTTTGTACGATAAAAGCTTCCGAACGGTATCAGTTGGCTGCGCACCTTTGTTCAGCCAGTCCAATGCACGCTGGCGATCTAACTGAATAGTCGCAGGCTGTGTTTGTGGATTGTACGTACCTAATTTCTGAATGAATTTACCATCGCGGGGAGCTCGTGCGTCGGCAACAACAATGAAGTAAAAGGGTCGCTTTTTTGACCCGTGTCTTTGTAAACGGATTTTAACTGGCATCTTAAATGGAAATTTAAATGCGGTGAAACAATAATGATTCAGGGTGCAAATCTAAGCGTTGCACAGAAAAAACCAAATAAAGTCTTTGTAAAATTTGCTGGTGTGCAGGGGTTTCCGGTTTTAAACACAGAGACGCGTTTATTGGAAAAACAGGAATTTGAGACTGTTGCGCATTGCCTGTTACGCCGGTTAGCGGGCTCTTGTGCGCTTATAACAGCTGTGAGATATGAGCAATCAGCCGTAAGCCGTCAGCTTTTAGCCTGTTTCTTACCGCAACGCCTCTAGCTTGTCATGCTGACAAAGGAAGCATCTGTGAATTGCCTTAAGAAAAGAAAGCGGTCAATCATGATTCTTACAACCGTCGTTTATTATTCAGTCCAAAGGCCCTTCGTGCCTCAGGGAGACAAGACAAGAAGCGGTATGATAGCAGACAAGTTGAACGTTTGAAGAAGGAACTGGGCAAGCCAGTGTCTGTACTGCTGCTTCCCTCTCCTTGGGAAAGGGTTGGAGACGAGCCGCTCAATAACAACACCGCCCTGGCCCGTCATGCGACGCATGTAAAAATCTCCATGGCAAATGAAAGAAACGCCACTTCACTGTGCATGGACTTATTTTTGCCCTTTTATAATCATGACGGAATACTTCAAAATTGGAAAGTTTGTCAGCACATTTGGCCTGCAAGGCGAATTGGTGCTAAAACATAACCTTGGCAAAAAAACGTCGCTCAAAGGTTTGCAGGCGATCTTTATTGAAGAAAAAAAAGAAAGCTTCATTCCCTGGTTTGTAGAGAGCACACGCATCAAAAACGAAGAAGAAATTTACATCAAACTGGAAGGTGTTTCCATCCGTGAGCAGGCGGTTAAGCTCACGCAAAAACAAGTGTGGCTGCCCGAACCTGATTTTAAGAAATTCTCCGCCAAATCTTCTCCGATTAACCTTCTTGGCTACGATATCGTAGAAAACGAGAAAGTGCTGGGTAAGATCGCTGAAGTGATTGAGCAACCGCACCAACTCCTGTGTCGCATTGATCTTAATGGCAAAGAAGCCTACATCCCGCTGCACGAAGAAACCATCGTTAAAATTGATAAAAAGAAAGGCCAGGTAATCGTGGAGTTGCCGGAAGGACTGCTTGAAATATACCAGTAAAGGTTTTATGGATTTACGGAAAGAATCACCGGAAATTTATCAGTGGCAATGCCTATTTCCTTCATCACGTTTCGGGCCTGGATCATGTGCCGCTGCTCGTGTGCAATCAAAAAACGGAAGGTATCACCCAGCCGGAGTTTGATCAGTTTT
>DASVSM010000064.1:0-6890 GCA_036388115.1 Flavisolibacter sp. | reverse complement strand
GGCGGAAGCTTATATACAGCCGGTTATCTGACCTTAAAATCAACTGCCTCGGGAACAGCAAGAGTGGCGCCAATTACCTCCGTTGCAGCTATGCCGATAAATGGAAATGTAACCGTAGAACGATACGTGTCTGGCCGTAGAAGATACCGGCTGATAACAAGCCCTGTTACCACAAATGCGGGTGCTGCTTTATCGGCAGGGCAGGAAGGCCTGTCCATCTGGGGCAACTGGCAGAACGGTGGAAATGATGTAACCGCCAATACCGGAACGATCATTACGGGCGGAAGCGCAGCCGATGGCTTCGATCAGCAAACCATAAACGCATCTTTGTACACCTATAACGATGCTGCACGCCTGTTTACCGGCTTCACTACGGCCAATGGAAAGAATACAAAGTATACACCATTAAAAGCTGGTGTGGCTTATTATATGTTCGTGTATGGCGACCGCACCAATACCATCACAACCTCTTCCCCAAAGAACACTGTCATCAGTTCCACGGGATCATTAGTAACCGGAAACCAGGTTTATACTACAGGTTCCGCCATTCCTCTTTCCAATGTAGTTGGCAGGTATACCCTGCTCGGTAACCCGTTTGCGTCGCCTATCGACTGGGCAGCAATTTCTAAAGCCAACCTCGCAAATACTTTTTGGGGATGGGACCCGAACTTAAACAGCACAGGTGGTTATGTTACTGTAACAACAACGGGTACCGTGACGTTGATTGCACCGTTTTCAGGAAGCGTGGGGTTAAACCAGTATATCCAATCGGGACAGGGTTTCTTTGTACAAACCACAGGGGCTTCACCCTCATTAACCATTAAAGAACAGGACAAGGTGAGCAACTTTAACGGCAGTGCATTCCGTACCACCAACACTACCAATAGTGTCAACAGCATTCCGCTGATGGCCATTAACCTTCTTTATGATAATGCGGGTACGCCGGTGCTGGCAGATGGTACACTGGCTGCTTTCGATGCAGGATTTTCCAGGGGCGTTGGCCAGGAAGATGCTTCGGAATTTGCCGGCACTAAAGAAGGAATTGCCATAACCAATACAACAGAATTGCTAAGCATCGATGCAAGGCCAATGCCGGTATCTGCAGATACGTTGTTTTTAAATGTGGCGAGGTTAACAAGGCCGCAATACACGTTGCAGATATTTTCTCAGCAGCTTATCGGGAATAACCTGTATGCTTATCTTGAAGACCGTTACCTCCACACGGTGCAGCCATTGTCGTTGACCGATACCAATCACATTGCCTTTACCGTAAACGCTGATGCTGCCTCCTCGGATGCAAACAGATTCCGGATTGTGTTCAGTTCTTTTACCACATTGTCGGTAAATTTTACCCAGGTAAAAGGCACGCTTGTAAACAAAGACGTACGGATAACCTGGCAGGTAGCACAAGAGACAGGCATAAAAAAATACATAGTGGAGCGGTCTGCCGATGGCTTGCATTTTAAAGCAGTGGGCGAAGTTGTTGTGAATGACAACAGTGCGATAAAAAACTATGAATGGCTCGACGTGCAGGCTGTCACCGGAAATAACTATTACCGCATTCGTGCTTTGCAGGCTAACGGAAGTCCGATCCTGAGTAAAGTTGTAATGGTGACTGTGAATGCAGGAAAGCAAGGGATGACCGTGTTTCCCAATCCTGTAAAAGATCAGCGCATCAACATAGAAATGACCGGTATTGAAAAAGGAGAGTACAAGGTGCTGCTGTTTAACTTCATCGGACAGGAGGTGGCGAAGCATGTTATTCAACACGATGGAAGCGCATCCAGGCAAATTATTCAACTAACTAAAAAATTAGTTCAGGGTCTTTATCATTTACGGATCCAGAATGAGAACCATCAGTACGACCAGGACATTTTTGTAGAGTAATGAACAAGCGGACAATACATATAAGGCACCGGGTGATCAGACCATTGTTTGTAATGCTGCTAAGCTTTGCATCCGTTGCCTGTTTTGCCCAGCCAACGGACAGTCTGCCCGGCGACCCGGGTGCACTGTCTGTCTATACTGTTCAGAACATGAGCTTCGGTGCTTTCAGCAAAGGGAATTTAGGCGGCGCCGTACATGTTTCTACCAGCGGTACACGTTCTGTAACCGGTGATGTGGTTCCGCTTAATTTAGGCATTGCTTATTTCCAGGCCATCTTTGATATTGATGCTCCGTATGGTTCTATCATCTCCATTTTGAATGGACCTAATGCTACACTAACAGGCAGCAATGGAGGGTCAATGAGTTTGCAGATCGGTAACTCCAGCCCGGGTTCACCATTCGCCACTACAGTTTACCAGCCGCAGCGAACGCAGGTAAGCGTTGGCGGAACACTCGCGGTTCAGGGTTCATCAGGAAGTCCGCCGGGTACTTACACCGGAACTTTCTACATCACCTTTAACCAGGAATAAATAAATTTCAATACCCTATAAAAACGATCCGTCCTCATGGCCTTTTTACATCTTATGCATTACCCCTACAGCACTGCATTATCCAGGGCAATGGTGTTATGCTTATTGATTCTTTTTGGGTCGTTTACAGTTTACAGCCAGAATGATATTGCCGACAACTATGCTGCCCTGCCCCGGGCTTTGGCAGATACCGGCATAGGGTCCGCCATAGCCGATACAAGCATCTCCTCCTACACTGATGGTGAAGGCGATTATGACGAGATTTTAGTGACACTGAATGTTCAGCGCATTGGCAGTGTAGAGATACCCGCTTTTATGCGCGGCGAAATTGCCTACTTATCGATAAAGGATCTATTCGAGTTTCTCAAGATCAGGAACTCAGTGTCTGCTAATCTTGATTCGGTTCAGGGATTTGTTATTAACCCTGCTGCCACCTACCTTGTTGACCGGCTTAACAGTCGCATTATCTACCGCGATAAAACATTTAATCTTAAACCCGGTGATCTCATCCGAACAGAAACGAACCTCTATCTGAGGGCCGATCATTTTGGGAAAGTATTTGGCCTGGAATGCTTTTTTAACTTCCGGGGACTGGCCGTAACACTTACTACAAAACTGGAACTGCCGGCTATCAGGGAAATGCAACAGGAACTGCTGCGAAAGAACATCAGCAGGCTGAGAGGAGAGAAGAAGGCCGATACCACCATTCAACGGAGTTATCCTTTTTTTCATATCGGCATGGCCGATTGGGCTGCCTTTCACATGCAACAAACCAATAGTGCCAGTGATACAAGATTTAACCTGGCGCTGGGCGGCATCATTGCCGGTGGCGAAACCAACCTTTCGCTGAACTATGATTCACGCAGGCCCTTTAACATGAGGCAACAGTATTACAACTGGCGTTTTGTCAATAATGATCATGCCTTTTTACGGCAGACCACTGTGGGAAAAATATTCACGCAGGCAACGTCTTCCATTTTTGCCCCGGTTACCGGCGTGCAATTCACCAACACGCCAACTACTTACAGGCGGTCGTTTGGCACGTATACATTAAGCAATGTCACTGACCCCGGGTGGACGGTTGAGCTCTATGTAAATAATGTGCTGGTGAATTATACAAAGGCCGATGCATCGGGGTTTTTTACGTTTGAAGTGCCCATGGTCTATGGAAATTCCCAGGTAAAGCTTCGCTTTTACGGTCCTTTGGGCCAGGAAGAAGAGCGGGAGCAATACATGAACATTCCATTCAGCTTTATTCCGTTAAATCAATTGGAGTACACCGTTACCGCAGGTATCATTGATGATGAGGACAAAGGCCGTTTTGCCAGGGCGAATTTTAATTATGGCCTTAGCAGGCGCATAACCATTGGCGGTGGTATGGAATACCTCTCAACTATTCCTTCGGGCAAAAGCATGCCTTTTGTAAATGCTTCGATACGGTTAGGGGGTAATACCCTTTTATCCGTAGAACATGTGCACAATGTGCGTTCCAAAGCATTGTTCAATTACCGGCTGCCATCAAACCTGCAATTTGACCTCACGTATATCAAGTACAAAGACGCTCAGAAGGCGGTACGTTTTAATTTTCTGGAAGAGAAGAAAGCCGTTGTCACGATGCCTTTGCGCGGATCTTCGTTCAATGCTTTTTCGCGTCTCACCTTTAACCAGTTTACGCTTCCTTATAATTTTGTTTTAAAGAAAAAAACAAAGCTTACTTCGGGTGAATTTTTGTTGTCGGCACTGGTATCAGGGGTTAGTTCCAACCTGACAACCTTTGCCATTTTTAATGAAGATCCCAATCCTTTGGTGTTCTCTAATCTTTCCCTGACGTTTCGGCTGCCGGGGGGAATCAGGTTAACCCCACAGGCGCAATACGAATACCGGGAAAAGAATTTCAGCAGTTTGAAAGGAGAATTTGAAAAGAATATTTTCCGTAATGGCTTTTTAAATATGTTTTATGAAAAAGACATGGTGGACCGTGTCTTTTCTTGCGGTGTCAGTCTGCGGTATAACTTTTCGTTTGCACAAACTGCTATATCTGTCAGGCAAAGCAAACAATACCGGAGTATGGCGCAATCGGCCAGGGGTAGCATTGTCTATAATGGGAAAGAAAAAATAGTGCAGGCCAGCAATCAAAACAATGTAGGTAAAGGCGGCCTTGTAATTGCGCCTTTCCTTGATATCAACTGCAATGGGCATAGAGATGCCGGTGAGCCAAAAGTCCTTGGCATCAGGCTCCGCATCAATGGCGGACTTGTAAAACGCCATGACAAGGACACAACCATTCGTGTCACCAATCTTGAAGCCTATACCAGCTATTACCTGGAGTTGGAAAACAGCTTTGACAATGTAGCCTGGCAGGTAAAAAAGAAAACACTTGGTGTGGTGATAAACCCGAACGAACTGAAGCTAATTGATATTCCGGTGGCTGTTGTTGGCGAGGTTTCAGGGAGTGTATTACTTAACGAGTCCGGTAAAGTAAAAGGTCTTGGTCGAATCATTGTCAATATTTACAATCATGATTCGGTTCTGGTGGCCCGTGTTCTTACAGAACCCGACGGATTTTTCAGTTTTCTTGGCCTGGCTCCCGGAACTTATACCGCCAGGATTGACGAAGGACAATTGCAGAAATTAAACATGCGTTCTTCTGCGGATATTTCCTTTGCCATTAAACAAAACAGCGACGGAGAAGTAGTCGATGGTCTCCAGTTTGTATTGCAATCAGAGGAGCGGTAAAATAGAGTCACTTTGTTCTTTGATTTGATTTTCACTTTGGCAAAAAATTACGTGAGCGGGAAAGAACCTGTGATTGGTATAAACACCAAAGCATCGCATGTGGTTTTCCTCATAATTTTCTACGTACTTCTTCTTTAGCAGCAGTGTAATCTCATAGATTTTGATAGGTATCATCTTAAATCTCATATAGGTAAATACACTTAAAATTTAAATAGAATCGACAATAAACTTGCAAAAGCTGTTGGTAATATTACTTTTGACAGACCGTTCAAAACAAGAGTATTTATTTATTTTTTTTAATCAAAAACCCCATGAAAATGAAAAGCCGCATCATTGCTTTGTCAGCCGGTATCTTAGGATTCGCCGCCACTTCACATTCACAGGCAACAGTCACCGCAACCGCCACTGCAACAATTGTCACTCCCATCAGCATTACAAAAAACACCGACATGAATTTCGGTAACGTCGCTGTTCAGGCAGCTACGGGTGGTACCGTGGTATTAGCCCCTGCAGGAACCCGCACCCGTACAAGTGGTGTTACGCTGCCGGCTACTGCCGGAACAGTAACCGCTGCCGCATTTACGGTTAATGGTACGGGCACATATACCTATGCTATTACACTGCCAACAAGTGTTACCCTTACTCACTCCGGTGGTGCGGGCACTGGTACAATGAGTGCTGATACATTCACCAGCACACCATCCGGCACAGGTGCTTTAACTGCCGGCACGCAAAACATAGCAGTGGGTGCTACATTGAACGTGGCTGCCGCTCAGGCACCCGGCGTTTATGTATCCAGCCCTGGTTTTGATGTGACCGTTAATTATAATTAATTTATCCACACATACAAGACGCTGCCATGATGCAGCGTTCTTGTCGTTTTAGTACCAATGCGATTGATTTGCAATTGATGAAGGAAGAATGAAAAGGGCCGTTGAAAGGCTTGCATAAAATCTGACTATCCAATATGAATCCCCTCTTTTTATCCAGTCGAAAAAATGTTTCCAAGATTTTTGCTTTGGTGCTCATGCAACTTTGCCTGCTTTCTGCAACAGGTGCAATTGCGCAGGGCGATTTATTAGTCACTCCAAAGAGGGTGGTTTTTGAAGGCTCCAAGCGGTCCGAAGAACTGAACCTTGCAAACATTGGAAAAGACACTGCCACTTTTGTTATTTCTTTTATTCAGATAAGAATGAAGAATGACGGCGCCTTTGAAAAAATTTCCGAACCGGACTCCGGTCAGTTATTTGCCGATAAGAACATTCGCTTTTTTCCACGCACGGTAACGCTTGCGCCAAATGAAGCGCAAACCGTAAAAGTGCAAATAACAAAAACGGCCCAGTTAGCGGCAGGGGAGTACCGCTCTCATTTGTATTTCAGGGCTGTTCCAAAAGAAAAGCCTCTTGGGGAAAAGCAACCGGAAAAAGACTCTTCCATCTCTGTCAGGCTTGTTCCCGTTTTTGGAATTTCCATGCCTGTCATTATCCGTGTGGGCGAATCAACAGCCGATGTAGGTTTTTCAGGTACCTCTTTGGAATTGACAAAAGACCAGGCTCCCAGCCTTAAACTAACATTGAACCGTACCGGTAATATGTCTGTTTACGGCGATCTCTCCGTTAATCATATTTCATCAGAAGGTAAAACAACACCAATAGGCTCTGTAAAAGGCCTGGCTGTGTATACACCAAATGCAAGCCGTCAGTTCCGGTTATTATTGAACAACACGGCAGGTATTGA
>DASVSM010000063.1:0-2648 GCA_036388115.1 Flavisolibacter sp. | reverse complement strand
ATCAATGGCTTTGTCCGGCATGCCCAATCTTGTTGCCGTCATGGCCGTCATTGGAAAATCCCAGCCCCAGGTATCACGCCAGGTCCAGTTCTTCCACACCCAGTCGAACGTATTTTTCATGATTGTATTATCTACTTGTCCTGTTGAAGGCATCACACCTAATGCTGCTAACACCGATGGATGGTCTGTTCTGTATTCGGGATTGGTATAAGAATCCGTTGCGTTTTCGGCAGCCAGGTATAACCTCTCTTGAATAGGTAGCGGTGAAAGTTTCTGCAACACATCATCCCACTTCTTGTGGCGTGGCATGCCTAAACGTTCACGCCACTGCTGCGCAACTGATAAAGCCCATTGCCAGTATACCAATTCATATGTTGGATTAAAGGTTTCTTCTGCCTTGAAACGCTCCTGCGCGGGTATCAATCCTTTACCAAGAATGTATCGCTTTTTAACGCTGTCGTAATATGGGAACGAAGCCATAAAATCTGCCGTTGCAAAAACGAGCTCTTTGTATTTCTCCAATACTTGTTTATTCGCCTTATCGCGATAGCACAACTCCGCGAAATAAATAAAATGCGGTTGTTGCCAGATGAGCAAGGCACCAACAGAAGAAGGTGTTTCCTCGCCGGTATTGTCTGTCATCTTTTGCCAGCGGGCACCTTCAAAGCCTTGCCGCTTTGCAAGTTCTTTCGCAATAGGAAATACTTTTTTGTACCATCCAAGGCTTTTCTCCAGCAAATCAATTCTTCCCCACAAGGCATAGTGCGTTGCATGCCACCAGTGCATTTCAAGGTGTGGTTTACCAAACCAACTGTTGTAGGTAAGACCCGTTTCCTGTGGTGGATAATAACCGGCTTCCTGTGTTTTCATGAGGTATTGGGAAAGAATGATTCGTCGCTCCAATTCAGCTGCTCTTTTGTCGGTGCTGCCGGAAAAATCAATGGCGGCACCGCTTTGCCAGTAATGTTTCCATGCTTCTATACTACTCTTTTTGGTTTCCTCGTAGCTAGCTAATGAAACTGAATCTGCATCATGAAAATTTGCAGTGAATTCAAAGTTGTTCTGAGTTTTTTCAGGAGTGATAAGATAACTATGTCCTTCCCTTTGTCCTAAAAACGCTTTCCCTTTCCACCAGCAATCTACTCGATACCGTGTGGAGTCAAGCGAGTGATAAACTGTACCCCCATTGTTGTGACGTCCGGACTGAGGCGACTGATGTTTGCCTTCTTGTGAATAGTTGACACCTTCATCTGTCCAGGCACCTGTAGGATAAGGAAAAGTAATTTTAATTCTTATTCTGCGTTGTTGTAATAATGGTGATGAAATTTTGACACTAATCGCATCTTTTGTTGAATGACAATAAGTAGTAACATCTACCGGCACCCCTTCAATTGTAAAATGGCTCTTAATCTCTCCTGTCCATAAATCAAGCTGTTGTTTTATGTTTTCAATATCGTTCAATGTTGCCAGCGTTCCGTCCTTCTTCAACAACTCAAAACCGATATTTCCTAATTGCAAACGATGTGGGTTTTGCCGGTACCAATCCGCTGCTTTCTTCGCATGTTCAGGCTCTTTTATCTGCACCATGTAGGTGATGTCTCTTCCGTTTACATGATACGTTTTCAACGCTTCTTCCCGCTTGTAACCAGCCGTATCAATGAAGCTGTGCCAGCCCCATTCGCTTTGCGTTCCCAAGGGCATTCCCTTGCTATATTCCTTCGGAAAAGTTTGCAGCCCGGTTACATCAACCGTAAACGCAAAACCGCCATTGCCAACAGTCAACGACGATAAAGTGTCTGCTTTTGTAAGGACCACATTATGGCGTTGCACCAAAGCTTTCCGGTCTATTTTTTGGGCTAAGAGGTTAAAAGGGAGAATGAGGAAAAGAGGAAACATAGAAGGTTTAGTCAGCATCCGTAAATCAAAGTGAGACTTAAAAAACCTTCTATGTTTCGGCAGCGAATTCCAATTATAAAACATCTTATACAATCCCACAGGCTTTGGCTTTAAAATTTTATCTCATAAGTTTTTTCAACTTCCCCGGCTTTGCTTTCTTCAATGCATCCACAACAATCTGCGCATTCAGTTTAGCACCGTCAATGTTGGTATGCGTATGGTCAACCGGAAAGAACGCTTTTACCGGCTCTGCTCCCATCTCCTCGTATTTAGCAGCTACCAATTCATTGAGGTTAATAAAGTAGGCACCTTCGCCTTCCGCCACATCTTTTGCCCACTTCGTGTAGCTCTCCGTGGAGCGGCTCACCTTGCCTTCCTTCCAGTCGTTGCGCGGTATGGGTGAACAAACAATTGGTATCGCCCCTTTTGCTTTTGCATCGCGAATGTATCTACGCATGTACCAGCCATAGGTGTACACCACTTCCTGGCCCTTCGTGATGGGATTGTAGACCTCTTTCGACTCGTCACCTATTCCTTTTATTGTTCCTCTTGCCCTTGCTGTATCATCCAAAGGCCCGCTGTCGTTGTGGCCGAATTGCATAATAACATAATCGCCTTTTTTTAGATCCGCCAGCACTTTATCCCACCGGCCTTCGGTAATAAAGGTGCGACTGCTTCGGCCACCGATGGCGTGATTGCGAATGGCAATTTTTGTCGTGTCAAAATAGTCAGCCATAAAACTTCCCCAGCCC
>DASVSM010000062.1:0-3939 GCA_036388115.1 Flavisolibacter sp. | reverse complement strand
TCAAAGCCAGTCGCGATAAAAATAAAAGCCAGCGCATGAACAATATTACTCCAAATAGGTTTATTTTGTCGCGTTCAAAAATAGCGTATGAAGAATGGCCTGTTTGCTAAATTGCTTCCTCACCTGATTGCGTTTGTTGTTTTCCTTTTGGTTGCTCTTATCTATTGTAAGCCCGCACTGGAAGGCAAAGTGTTGCAGCAGCATGATGTGGTGCAATGGAAGGCAATGGCGCAAAATTCTTTCGAGTACCAGGAGAAATATGGAAAGCTGCCCTTGTGGACAAACGGCATGTTCAGCGGTATGCCGGCTTACCAGATTGCCATGGAATCCGATACACCTGTTTCGCCGGGCATATTTTATACGATCCTCACATTGGGCTTGCCAAAGCCTATCAGCTTTTTTTTCCTTGCCTGTGTTTGTTTTTACCTGCTGTCGCTGGTGCTGCGGCTGAACCCATATGTCGGTATCATTGGAAGCCTTGCCTTTGCCTACGCTACTTACAATCCTGTCATCATTGTTGCCGGACATGAAACTAAAATGAATACCATTGCGTTTATGCCGGCGCTGATTGGTTCTCTCCTTTTAATTTATGAACGAAAGTATTGGCTGGGAGGGGCACTAACGGCACTCTTCACCTGCTTGCTTGTTGGCATGAACCATTTTCAGATCGCGTATTATACTGTGTTGATCATTGGCTTTATGACCATCGGTTATATGGTCCACTGGATACAGCAAAAGCAATTCAAACACCTGGCGCTTGCTTTGGGCATTGCACTGGCTGCCGGCGTAACAGGCGTCATGTGCAATGCAGTGAATATTCTTACCACGTCGGAATATGCCAAGGCAACTATCCGTGGAGGAAGCGCTTTACCCAGTCAGACCAATACGTCTACAAAAGATGGCTTAAGCAAAGAATATGCACTGAGTTATAGCATGTACAAAACAGAGCCTTTTGTGATGCTGGTGCCGCACATCTTCGGGGGCAGTAATAGTCTGGAAGTTGCAGAGGAAGATTCAAAAGCAATTGCCACGCTCCAGCAAATGCCACAGGAAATAGCCCAGCAACTGCAGTACAACCTTGGCGCCTATTGGGGTGGTATCGGTGGTACTTCAGGGCCCCCTTATGTAGGCGCTATCATTTGCTTTTTAACACTCATCGGCTTTTTTATTTTGGATAACAAACACAAATGGTGGATACTGGCTGCTTCCCTACTGGCAATTGTTATGAGCTGGGGCGAGTACTTTTTAGGGTTCAATACATTCCTGCTGGAAAACCTTCCTTTTTATAACAAGTTCAGGGCGCCCAGCATGACCATTGTCATTCCCACCTTTCTGTTTTGTATGATGGCTGTGTTGACCCTTCAGAAAATTATTTCCTGGGAAAATAAACAGGAGTTGTGGGATCGTTACAAAAAAGGACTGCTGTTAACGGCAGGCGTTTTTGCATTGCTTTTCTTTTTTTATATAAGCGCAGATTTCCATAGCGAAGGCGATAAAAACCTATTAACGCAAACAGCTTCGGCGCCGCCACAGGCAAAAGATTACATACGCATTTTTCTGGAGGCGTTGGCAGACGACAGGAAAGGCCTGTTTTTAGGAAGCCTGTTCCGTTCTTTCTTTTTCATTGCCGCGGCAGCGTTGATTCTCTGGCTAATGATCCGGAAAAATATTTCAAAGTTTATAGTGCTTGGCGGCGTAGGCCTGCTGGCATTTATTGATGTGATGGGCATCGATACAAAATATTTAAGCAGCGAGCAATACAAGGAAGAAACCGAATACCAGACAGCTTTCACACCCTCTCCGGCTGATGTGGAAATCTTAAAGGATACATCCTACTACCGCGTATTGGATACCCGGCAAGGCCTTTCCGTAGCGTTGGGTATGCAGGGTGCCCTGCCTTCTTATTTTCATCTTTCAGTGGGTGGGTACCATCCCGCCAAGTTGAGTATTTACCAGGACCTGATCGAACACCAGCTATCGAAATTTCCGCAGTCGCTGCCGGTGTTCAATATGCTGAACACAAAATATATTATTCAGAAAGACCAGCAGGGCCAGGACCAGGTGATACCAAACCCGGATGCACTGGGTGCTGCCTGGTTTGTAAAAGCAATACGATTTGAAGAGACGCCTGCAGCCGTCATGAATGCGCTGAACAATTTTAGTCCTGCTGATACAGCCGTGGTTTTCACAAAAGATAAAGCCGTAATAACGGCTCCCTCCCAAAGCGACTCAGCAGCGTCTGTTCGATTGATCGCTAATCGCAATGATGAAGTTCTATACGAATCAAATGCGGCTGCCAATGGCTTTGTCGTGTTCAGCGAAGTGTATTATGACAAGGGCTGGAAGGCATTTATTGATGGTAAAGAAACGCCGATTGTAAGAACCAATTATGTGTTGCGGGGATTGACGGTACCGGCAGGTAAACACCAGATTCGTTTTGTATTTCACCCCACCTCTTTTTATACCGGCGAAACCATTGCAACCATTGCCAGCATCCTGGTATTTCTTGCACTGATAGCTGCTGCAGTTGTGTTTTACCGCAACAGAAAAAAAGAAGTTAAAGCCGTGCATGGCTAAGCTTTTTGTGTTGGTGTCATACAAAGTTTTTCCTGCCCACATGGGCGGACAAAAAGCTGTTGTTTCGTTTTATTCCCATCTCTGTCAGTATCATAAAATTGATATGGCCGTATCGTTCGATAATGAAACGGTACAGGGCATATTTCCTGTTGAAAAGCTGCTTTATCAAAACAGGAAGATGATGGGTAACCTTTTTTTACTTTTCAGGTTAAGAAAGCAGATCAGGGAAAAAGACGTTCAATGTATTGTGGCCGAACATTCGTATACTGGTTGGATGGCTTTTTTGCTGAAAAAACTCACGGGTAAACCCTTTATCATCCGGTCGCATAATATAGAAGCGCACCGGTTCATGCAGATGAACCGCCGTTACTGGAAGCTCTATAGAATGTATGAAAAGTGGATTCATCAACAGGCCGATCATTCTTTTTTTATAACAGAAGCGGACCGGCAATATGCCATGGCAAACTTTGATTTGCCATTGGCAAAATGCACAACCGTTCCGTATGGCGTGAAAGAAATAAAGAGCATTGGCAACGCCAGACAGCAAGTTATTGCCCAGTACAATATTCGGTCTGCTCACCTCCTCTATTTCAATGGTACCCTCGATTACCTCCCGAATAAAAAAGCTGTTGAATGGATCATTGGGCAACTTGATCCTGCTTTGCAAAAGAGGCAGCTTGATTACCACATCATCATTTCCGGTAAAAAGCTTTCTTCACAGCTACAAAGCAAAATTAGGTTGACAAAAACCATCACTTACCTGCGCTTTGTGGAGAATGTAGAGTGGCTTTACCAGGCCTCTTCTATTTTTATTAATGCAGTGGTCAATAATAGCGGGGTAAAGACGAAAGTAGTTGAAGCACTGGCAAACAATTGTACAGTGGTTTCCATGCAAACCGGTGCTGCGGGCATACCGGCAGAACTTTATAATGGCAAAATGTTTATTGTAAAAGATAACGACAGCGAAGCCTTTGCGGAAAGCATCATTCAGGCTTTAAGCCGCCAGGCTTTGCAAACTCCCGAAGCATTTTTTGACTACTTTTCGTGGAAAAATATTGCCAAGAAAGCCGCAAAACAAATAGATGAACTAACCAATGTCAACGCCTGACCGCCAACTGAAAATATCTATCATTATCTGTTCCTACAACAGGGCCGATTATATTATCAATGCACTCGACAGCCTTTACCATCAAACCATTTCCAAAAATCAGTTTGAGGTGTTGGTGGTGGATAACAACAGCACCGACAATACAGGCGAATTGGTGATGGCCTATCAGCGGGAACATACGGATTTTCACCTGGCCTATCTCACGGAAGAAAGGCAAGGTGCATCTTTTGCCCGCAATACCGGTGCAGCTTTTG
>DASVSM010000061.1:0-4029 GCA_036388115.1 Flavisolibacter sp. | reverse complement strand
ATCTCGGAAGTAGTAATGGCCTATCATCCGGGTGAAGTATTATTTGCAGACGACGCACAACAGAAAGCAGAGTTATGGAAGTTAAGACGAAGAGTAGGTGAAGCCGTAAAATCGCATTCTGTTTACAAAGAAGAAGATACCGTCGTACCAAGAGCCGAACTGCCAACCTTGTTAAAAGGAGTGAAAGACATCGGTAATAAATACGGCTTCAAATCCGTTTGTTATGGACATGCCGGCGATGGCAATCTACACGTGAATATCATTAAAGGTGATTTGACGGATGAGCAGTGGAATGGTTCGTTGAAAGATGGCATTGTTGAGATTTTTGAGCTGGTAAAAAGTTTGGGCGGTACCATCAGCGGAGAGCATGGCATAGGCCTTGTGCAAAAAGAATATTTGCCGATTATTTTCGATCCGGTGCAAATGCGCCTGATGAAAAGCATCAAAGCCTTGTTCGATCCGGCTAACATATTGAATGCCGGAAAAATTTTTGATTAAAGCAACTGTATGAAGAAGATTGTGTTTTTAGTGGCTTTGGTATTTAGTTGCAGCTTTTTGTTTGCGCAAGATGAGGAAAGTGCCGAAAGCTCTCAACCCAGTAAGTTTTTTGCCGGTGGTAATTTTGGTCTTGCCTTTGGCCGGTATACAATGATTAATCTTTCGCCGCAAATTGGTTATCGCTTCAATCGTTTTCTGGCGTCGGGTATTGGATTTAACCTTGTTTATGCCAGCCAAAAAGACCGGGACATTTATGGCAATGATTACAGCAAGACAACCCAATGGATCACCGGGCTTAACATGTTTGCACGTTTCTATCCCACCCAAAAACTCCTGATTCAGGTACAGCCTGAAGCAAACTATATTTTTGGCAACATCAAATACTATCAACCTACCGAAACCAAGTATAAACTGGACGCTGAAATTATACCCAGCTTACTTGTTGGTGGTGGTTTGGTAATGCCATCGGACAGAGGTGCTTTTATCACCACGGTGATGTTCGATGTATTGCAACGACCCAACTCTCCTTATGGCAATCGTCCCATTATTAATGTAGGATATAACTTTAATTTTTAGGCTTCGTAAAAATACGAAGCCCTGCTCTCCGTGTTTATACCCGATTCTTTTATTGTGCCTTTAATACTGCAATGGACGGGGTTTCAAATTGGCGAAATCAACTAAATTCGTTCTACACCATCACTACATCTATGATGCACCAGTTCGAACCATTCACTGCTGACGCTTTCAACCAACAAACAGGCTTAAACGCTTTTGAAAATGAAGCTATCTTCATCCGTTGGGTAAATACCCAAATCAACTACGCCAATTTTGTACAAATGCAGGCTATGAATGAGTCGTTAAAAGAAATCGTTTCTATTCTTAAGGAAGGTGCATTTGTTGGCACAACAAAATAAATTTAGCAGTGCTTTGTTTGGCGTAACTTTTTTACAGGAATCGCAAGATGAAGCAGTATCACTATTCTACGATCCGCTTGCCGTCGTGGCACGAGTTTAAACTTTACATTCACCAGTTTTCGGAGAACTGGGCTTTTCGCGGACAGGCCCATGCCGAATGGGTGCTCAACAATGCCATTGAACGCACGGATTTCATCAAGTTCAACAATGGTATTGAGGCGCATTTTGTGGCCGAGTTTCAACGCGGTGCCCGCAACTATTTAAGCAAAGATGAAACGCCGGAGCACCTGATCGAATGGCTGGCGCTTATGCAGCACCACGGCGCTCCTACACGGTTACTCGACTTCACCAAGTCGCCTTTTATAGCCGCCTTTTTTGCATTTGAGTTTTGCCAGATAAAAGAAGAGAACCACGTGTCCGTATGGTGCATCAACATTGAGCATTTAAAGAAAAAATCGTTGGAGATCTTAGCAGAAGAATTTGGCACCGCACTGAAAGAAAGCCAGAACCTGATTAACGAAAAGCTGTTTGAAGTACTCTTCTATCAAAACAATAAAAGCCTGGTTTTTCCGGTTGAGCCGTTTCGCATGAACCGGCGGTATTCATTGCAGCAATCTATTTTTGTAAGCACAGGAACCTCCGTTAATCCGTTTATGGAACAACTTCTTTTTCTGGGCGAAGCAATGCCAAAAGCAATTGTAAAACTGGAGATACCGTCATCCGAAAAAAAAGTAGCGATGCGGGAACTGCAAATGATGAACCTGCACCGGGCCAGTTTGTTTCCGGACCTGGATGGCTATGCACTCTCACTGAAGTTCCGTTACAATAACATGAAAGCGCCAGATGAACTGGAAGAAGAACTGGCTCAAAAGCGCCGGGACCTTAATTATCCTTTTCTTCCTTAATATGTAAAAGTTTTCGGCTTGGCTTTTCCGGCTTTTACCGATTCACCTATTGACATTTGTTTGTGTAATTCCTATGTTTGGAAAGTATCCTGTATTAACAAACCTTGAAAAAACCTTCTTGAAAAAATGATGTCTCACTATCCTAAACTCCTTACGAAAATGAATACATATTTACATAGTGTCAAGACCTATTTTGAACATGTCATTCATCCGGCTGCTGGCAAGAACGATTCGCAGAAAACAAAACGCAGAAACAGCCAAACGTCTTATGCACTTCAGGCTTCACCCGATTGTTTAAACATCAGAGCTGCTGTTCGTTCGCAAAACAATGTGCGCCGAAACCCGGCACCATAAAGGTTTTAATAAACCTTTTTCAACTCCAGATGTTATCCAACTGTACCTTTAGTGTACAGTTTTTTTATGAGTATACGGAAGCAAATTGCAGAATATTTATACCTGCGCAAGCCGGATCCGGACAGGCCCAATACAAAGTTTGTGAAATACATGCACGGCATTAACAGGCTAAGCATTTTATTGTTTTTGCTGGCGCTGATTATCCTTGTTATTAAGCTATTGGTGCGGAAGTAGTTTGAAGAAAACCAACAATTTCCTGGGCTGCCCGTTCGGAAGCGTTCCCTCCCTGTTGCAGCAATGACTTTAATGCAGCATAGTCTTCTTTGATCTTTTGAATCCTTTGTTGGTTATGAAGTATGTCCTCTAATTCTCTGGATACATTTTCAACCGTAAGTTCATTCTGAATTAATTCTTTTACGATTGGTTTATCCATGATCAGGTTCACCAGCGAAATGTATTTGATCTTAATTAAACGTTTTGCAATCTGGTAAGAAACCTGCGAACCTTTGTAACAGACAACCTGCGGCACACCAAACAAAGCTGTTTCCAGGGTTGCGGTTCCGGAAGTCACCAACGCTGCTTTGGCACGGTTTAACAAGGCATACGTCTGGCCCGAAGCAATTTCAACATTTTGAAAGGGAAGGATCATTTCTTCGTAAAAATCAAACGGCAGCGACGGTGCCTGTGCAACGATGAATTGATACTGCGGAAAACGTTTACTTACTTCCAGCATGATAGGCAGCTTTACGGCAATTTCCTGTTTGCGGCTGCCAGGCAGCAAGGCAACAACTTCTTTGTTTTGCTGTTCCTGTTGATCATTCTTTTCACTGCCGGCCCCCATTGTTATCATTTGCCAAACGTCCTTTGAAAACTGCTCAACGACCTGCACCAGAGGATGCCCGATGTATTCAACTTTATAATCCCACTTTTGATAAAATGCCTGCTCAAAAGGAAGGATGACAAGCATCTTGTCGACATACTTTTTTATTCCTCTTACCCGGCTTTCCTTCCAGGCCCATACCTGCGGAGAGATGTAATAAATGACGTTGAAGCCTTGCTCTTTGGCCCATTTTGCTATGCGAAGATTGAAGCCGGGATAATCAATAAGCACCAATACATCGGGCTTGAAGTGCGAAATATCTTGCTTGCAGAATTTGATATTTTTCAGAATGGTCGGCAGGTTCTTTATCACTTCGATAAAGCCCATAAATGCCAGGTCCCTGTAGTGTTTTATTACCTCACCGCCGGCATTCTGCATCATGTCGCCGCCCCAGCAGCGAATGGCAGCATCGGCATCAAGCTTTTTGATCTCCCTGATCAAATTACTTCCATGCAAATCACCCGATGCTTCGCCTGCA
>DASVSM010000060.1:0-4953 GCA_036388115.1 Flavisolibacter sp. | reverse complement strand
TAGTACTTTCAATATTGCCAACCAAACCACTTATGGAAAGGCCTGCTTCATTTTTTATATTTAATCACTCTAACGAGTTTAAAACCTGTTCAACATAAACAGATTAAAAAATCATTAAAACTTTCGGTCAGCAGTTCAGCCGAGTTGATACCTTCAATTTTTAAGCCTGATATTGTGTGGTCGTGAGATAACAGAACCACCAGGCAATTGTTCATAAAATTATAAAAGATATGTATTCCTACGAACGGCTACTCGAGGAGAACAAGCAATGGGCAACAGATAAGGTTGCCGGCGATCCTTACTATTTTGAACGGCTGGCGCACCTGCAGACGCCTGAGTTTTTATGGATCGGATGCAGCGACAGCCGTGTTCCTGCCAATGAGATTACAAATACGCAACCAGGTGAGATTTTCGTTCACCGCAATGTTGCCAACCTCGTCATCAATACAGATGTAAATCTTTTAGCAGTTTTAGATTATGCCGTTACACACTTGAAAGTAAAACATGTGATTGTTTGTGGTCATTATGGCTGTGGCGGCATTAAGGCGGCCATGACAAAAACCGACTACAAACCGGTGCTGAATATGTGGCTGCGCAACATTAAAGACGTCATTCGCCATCACCAGGATGAATTGGAACGCATCCCG
This sequence comes from Flavisolibacter sp., assembly GCA_036388115.1. GTDB lineage: Bacteria > Bacteroidota > Bacteroidia > Chitinophagales > Chitinophagaceae > Flavisolibacter. The sequence goes on along the minus strand of DASVSM010000060.1, from coordinate 4,306 downwards.
GATGAAGAAGCAAGAGTCGACCGCCTGGTGGAATTGAATGTACAGGAACAAGTTTATAATCTTGCCAAAACAACTATTATCCAGCGGTGCTGGATGCAAGAGCAACGTCCCGACCTGCATGGATGGGTTTACGGATTAAAAGATGGGATCATCAAGCCCGTCTATGAAATGAAAGCAGGCACGCATATAGACGATTTATACGAATATGATTTATAGCAAGGCTTTAAACCGTGGTGGATTAAAATTTGTTACTTTTCTAAAAAATCGACAAAATGAAATGTCCAAACTGTAACGAAACATTGGTAATGGCCGACAGGCAGGGAATAGAAATAGATTATTGTCCCAAATGCAGGGGCGTTTGGTTGGACAGAGGTGAGCTGGATAAGATCGTTGAACGGTCGGCCGACTACTCACCCACCCCTATTCCACCACCAGCAGACCGGCATTATGAACATGATGACGACTATTACAAAAAGCAATACCCGCAACAAGGTGGCCATTACAACGACCCACACTACAGGCACAAAAAAAAGAAAGGTTTCTTAGGCGATTTTTTTGACTTTGATTGAAAGGGTAAATGGCTAATCCCTTTAGCTATGCAGCATAGTGGATTGGCCCTTCTAAGAACATTTTAAGTATTCCGCAAGAGGTTTGGGTTTTGTGCTTATTTTTAAAACCAAACCTTATCAACTGCATGGCAGCACCCAAAGGCATCTGGAAAGTTATTACAGCTTCATCGGTAGGCACATTGATTGAATGGTACGACTTCTACATATTTGGCAGTTTATCAACCATCATCGCCGCCAAGTTCTTTCCTTCTGAAAACCCAACAGCAGCACTGCTCTCTACATTGGCAACCTTTGCCGCAGGGTTTATTGTACGGCCGTTCGGTGCCCTTGTATTTGGCCGGCTAGGCGACCTGATCGGAAGGAAATATACCTTTTTGCTAACCCTGGTGCTGATGGGCCTTTCTACTTTTTTAATCGGGTGTATTCCCTCCTACGCTACCATTGGCGCCTGGGCACCATTTTTAGTTTTATTGCTTCGGCTCTTGCAAGGACTTGCCCTAGGCGGAGAATACGGCGGCGCAGCAACTTATGTGGCGGAGCATGCACCGGCAAACAGGCGTGGCTTTTATACAAGTTGGATACAAACCACGGCTACACTGGGTTTGTTTTTATCGCTGGGGGTTATACTTTCTATCCGCAGGATTGTTGGTATAGATGAATTTACCAACGGAGATGGCTGGCGTTATCCTTTTTTAGTGTCTATTTTATTGGTAATTGTTTCCATTTTTATTCGTTTGCGCATGAACGAATCACCACTATTTGCCAAGCTGAAACACGAAGGCAAAACATCAAAAAACCCATTAAAGGAAAGTTTTGGCAACAAAGCAAATTTCAAGATGGTTTTGCTGGCCTTGTTTGGTGCTACCATGGGGCAAGGCGTGGTGTGGTACACAGGCCAGTTTTATGCGCAGAATTTTATTCTGACCAAATGTAACATTGAATATGAACAGGCAAATACCATCATCTTGATAGCGCTGGTGATTGCCACGCCTTTCTTTGTCATCTTCGGAAGTTTATCAGATAAATGGGGACGAAAAAACATCATGATGGCCGGGATGTTATTAGGCGTGTTGTTGTATCGTCCAATTTTCAATGAACTTTATAAAACAGCGGATGTATCGCATAAAAATATTACCGCCACAACATCCAATACAGCCACCAATGCTGCCAATGCCAGCGTTACAACGGTTGTAAAAAACTTTGCGGACAGCAGCCAATTAAAAACAACCGTAACAAAAACGGCTGCGGGGACAAAGATCAAAGATGATATCACCCTGAATGAGTCTGGCAGATGGAAGATGATCCTGTTGATTGCAGTAATGGTATTATTTGTAACCATGGTGTATGGGCCAATTGCTGCCTTCCTCGTTGAATTGTTCCCAACGAAGATTCGCTACACCTCCATGTCGCTTCCCTATCACATTGGTAATGGTGTGTTTGGCGGCCTGGTACCTTTTATTGCAACTCTTATTACTACCATTAAAGGCACCGACCATCTTTCCGGGCTTTGGTACCCCATTGGCATCGCTGCGCTGAGTTTTGTTATCGGATCACTTTATTTAACCAACAAGATCGACAGGAACGTAACTGATTAAAACCTTTTTATGCAACAACTAAAAAAAATGCTGGGACTTGTGTGGATGCTGCTGGGACCGGTCGTCATTGCCATCCTGCTTTGGGGGGCCTTCAGCAACATTGATGTGGCAGGTAAGGAAGACATCAACAAGCCTCTTCCCTGGATTATTGTTATTGCCATCTTCACACCTATTGCCATTGGGTTAACCATTTTTGGATGGTATGCATGGAGAGGCGAATTTGCAAATATCGAACAGACAAACAAGGAATAACAAGGGTTGAAGGAACTCTTTTTTTTTGTCCTTTGCGTCTGCGGTATGTTGTGATGTGAACAGGAAATATTGCGTCATACACTCCCCTATTCACTATTCCTTCTTCATCTGTTCTGCAGTTCCTTCTCTATCTTTGAAACATGTCCATCACTGTAAAGAACCTGACAAAGATCTATGGCGAACAAAGGGCCGTCGATAATATTTCCTTCTCGGTGAACAAAGGTGAGATCGTGGGTTTTCTTGGCCCGAATGGTGCCGGCAAAAGCACTACCATGAAAATGATCACCGGCTATTTGCAACCTGATGGTGGTGACATTACGGTTAGCGATATTGATGTTACAAAAGATCCGCTTGGCGCAAAAAAGAAAGTTGGCTACCTGCCTGAGTCCAATGCGCTTTATTACGATATGTACGTAAAGGAATACTTGGATTTTGTGGCTGATGTGCATAGAATAAGCAATAAGCAACAGGCAATCAGCAAAGTGATAGAGCAGGTAGGACTTACAAAAGAAAAAGCAAAAAAGGTTGGGCAGTTATCTAAAGGTTACAAACAACGTGTAGGACTGGCTGCAGCGCTTTTACACAATCCTGAAGTATTGATTTTGGACGAACCAACAAGTGGCTTGGATCCTAACCAGATCGTTGAGATCCGTAACGTTATTAAAGAACAAGGGAAGGACAAACTGGTTCTTTTCTCTTCGCACATCCTGCAGGAAGTAGAAGCCATCTGTGACCGGGTCATCATCATCAACAAAGGAAAGATCGTGGCGGATGACAAGCTCAGCAATCTTCAAAAAACTTCTTCCAATAACATCGTCAGAGTAAGCTTCAAAGAATCCTTGGAACCCGAATGGCTAAGACGCATAACGGGTGCAAGAACAGTTAACAAGGTTGATACCAATAGCTGGACGATTGAAACAGAAAATCCTGAAGCCGTCCGCAAAGGCCTTTTACAATTGGCGCTTGAACATAGTTTGAATATTGTTTCTTTGCAAAGCGAAAACCAGAGTTTGGAAGAAGTGTTCCGGACGCTGACGAAAAGCCAATAGAATTTAACAATAACCCATAAACAACAAACACAAACCAAATCATGAGTTACATAGCCGAAATTTTTGCCAGACAAATCTTAGACAGCCGCGGAAATCCAACCGTAGAAGTAGACGTCATTACCGATGATGGTGCCATGGGCCGCGCCGCCGTACCAAGCGGTGCCAGCACAGGCGTACATGAAGCAGTGGAACTCCGCGATGGTGACAAAAGTGTTTACGTTGGAAAAGGCGTTACCAAAGCCGTGCAAAATGTAATGGACATTATTGCGCCGGAACTGGAAGGTTACGACGTAGCCGATCAAACAGGGATAGATCAACTGATGATTCAATTGGATGGCACCGAAAACAAAGGCAAGCTGGGGGCTAACGCAATGCTGGCCGTCAGTATGGCTGTTGCTAAAGCCGCAGCAGAAGAAGCAACGCTGCCACTCTTTCGCTACATAGGCGGAACCAATGCCAAGACATTACCTGTTCCAATGATGAACATCCTGAACGGTGGTGCCCATGCCGATAACAAGATCGACTTCCAGGAGTTTATGGTGATGCCGGTCGGTGCTTCGTCTTTCAGCGAAGGTCTTCGCTGGGGCGTCGAGATCTTTCATGCATTAAAAACCGTTCTGAAGAAAAAAGGCTATAGCACCAATGTAGGTGATGAAGGTGGCTTTGCTCCCAACATCGGATCAAACGAAGAAGCAATTGATACGGTGATGGAAGCCATCAATGCATCCGGTTATAAAGCTGGTTCGCAAATTTTTATTGCAATGGATGCGGCCAATAGTGAATTATACAAAGACGGCAAATACATCTTCCATAAAAGTGATGGCAAAAGCCTCAGTTCCGA
>DASVSM010000059.1:0-8813 GCA_036388115.1 Flavisolibacter sp. | reverse complement strand
AACCGTTACGGAAAATATCAACCTTCGGCGACAGGCTGGTGGCCTCGCAGCTCGATAAACTAAGCGATGACGGCAAGATCTATTTAAAGAAAATAGTGGATGCCTCGCAGCGCATGCAGAACATGATCTCCGACCTGCTCTCTATCTCGATGATCAGTGGGAACCGCTCTTTTGAGCCTACAAGCCTGCAAAAAATTCTTGAAGACACCCTGCTAACACTGGAGTTTAAAATTGAACAACAGAAAGCAGTCATTCGTTATGATGAGTTGCCGGAGGCCAATGTCATTCCATCGCAGTTCAGGCAGTTATTTCAAAACCTGATTGCCAACTCACTGAAGTTTGTACGCGAAGGTGTGCAACCACTGCTGATTATTCGATGCGTCATGGCTACCGCAGAAGAACTTGGTTTCTACCAGTTAACCAAGGCTTCCGGTTATTGGAAGATCAGCTTCTCCGACAATGGTATCGGGTTTGAAAACGAGTATGCACAAAAGATTTTCGCCATCTTCCATCGCCTCCATGGCAGAAGTGAATATGAGGGTTCGGGCATCGGCCTGGCAATCTGTAAAAAGATCGTAGAACACCATGGGGGAGTTATTTTTGCCAGCGGCAAGCCAAATGAAGGAGCCGCCTTTACCATAATATTACCGGCATGAAACGGAAACACAGTATTGTTATTGTAGACGATGATGCGGACGACAGGGAGATCATCAGGGATGCTTTTGAAAACACGATGGAAGAACAGGAATATGTTTTTATTGAAAACGGCGACAGGCTGCTGGAATACCTGCAGCAACAGAACGACGCGATTCCCTCGCTAATTATGCTTGACCTGAACATGCCCGGAAAAGACGGCAGAGAAACACTAAAGGATATTAAAACCGATAAACGTTTCCAACACATTCCAACAATCGTTTTCACCACCTCTTCGTCGCACCGCGACAAGCAAACAGTGTACGACCTGGGTGCGAATTGTTTTATCACGAAACCCGATACATTCAATAAGTTAATAGAGCTGACAACATCTATCAGTAAACTCTGGCTGCAGTAGTGAGTGATACTGGCCTCCTTTCAACCCGATATTTGGATATTAAGATATTGGTATAATGCTGCTAGAAAGAACAACCGGATATCCGCTAGTGTCTTCATTGAAATCTCATTTAGAAGAACAAAGGGTTTAAAGTTGAATGTTCAATGTTTAAAGTTTCTACGGTTTAGACAGCATAACCGTAATGGCAACTACGTTAAACACTAAACCTCAGACATTCAACTTCAACAGAGAATTGAAACGGAAACACGTATTTACCTGTTAACAAATATCAATCACTGGTATAGTTTTTTTGCTGCTTCCGGTCATGAAGAAAATCAGGTGGCATATCGGGTGTTCAGGGTTTTCGTACAAAGAATGGAAGGAAGAATTTTATCCGAAAGGCCTGGCGCAGAGCAAGTGGTTCTCTTACTATACCGAACATTTTAATACCCTTGAATTAAACGTTACATTCTATCGTTTTCCTACCTTAAAATCATTGCAAAGCTGGTATGACAAAGCCCCTGATGGCTTCAGCTTTTCTGCAAAGGTTCCCCGCCCTATCACTCACTATAAAAAATTCGTCGGAACAGAAGGCATGATGAATGACTTTTACGGCACCTTGCGGGAAGGCCTGAAGGAAAAGCTAAGTTGTGTGCTGTTTCAGCTTCCACCCTCTTTTACCTATAGCAGTGAAAGGCTGGAAAGCGTTATTCAACATACGGACAAATCATTTCAAAATGTAATTGAGTTCCGGCATGAAAGCTGGTGGCGTGAAGACGTCAGGCAGATTCTATCAAAGCATCAAATCAGTTTTTGCGGTGTAAGCTTTCCAAAAATCTCTTTTGACGAAGCGGTAGTAAACATTCCGGTTTGTTATTATCGTTTTCATGGTGTGCCGGTGTTGTTTTATTCAGAATATGATGAGGCTTTCATTGAAAATATTTACCGTCAGATCCTTACTTCGGAAAATACAGAGGAAGCATTTATTTATTTCAACAACACGGCTTCGCTTGCTGCGCTTCACAATGCAAAATATTTGCAGCGGCTGGTAAGTGCGGAAGTGTCTTAATTTAAAGCTATGATACATCAGACACCCTGGTTTGAAAGAACCTTCAATTTCAACTATCCTGTCACTAACTTCCCCGTCATCTTCAGCCGGCTGGAAGGGAGTCTCTTTCGTTTGCAGGCAATACTAATGAATGCTGATGATGAATATAGCAGTTACAATGCAAATGGCTGGTCGGTAAAAGAACACGTAGGTCATTTATATGACCTTGAAGAACTCTGGTGGGGCCGCTTGCAGGACTTCCTTGACAGAAAAGAAATATTGTCGCCGGCAGACCTGACAAATACAAAAACAAAAGAAGCCCGTCACAACGAAAAAACGCTGGAAGGTTTGATGCAGCAATTCACCATTGAAAGGCAACGCATTTTAGAAACCGTTTATGCTTTTGACAAGGGAACGCTAGGGCTTGTTTCCATCCATCCCCGTCTTCAACAGCCTATGCGGCTGATTGATGCTCTCTTCTTTGTCGCTGAACATGATGACCATCACATTGCGGCCATTTCCGGCCTTTTACGCAAGCCTTCGGACAGCTTTGTTGAATGATTTTAATCCATAAGAATCAATGCCTTAACATCACATTTCTTTAAGAAAAGTATGGCCGGTTAAGGGCTGTTTTTGCTATATTTTTTAGTATTTTTAGAGATGAATGACCGTGTGCTGGAGAAGCTTTCCATCCTTGCCGATGCCGCCAAATACGATGTATCCTGTTCTTCAAGCGGAAGCAAAAGGAAGAATGAAAACAAAGGCCTTGGTAATGCGGAAGGAATGGGCATCTGCCATGCCTACACGGAAGACGGACGTTGTGTTTCACTGCTTAAAATTCTTCTCACAAACCATTGTATTTACGATTGTGCCTATTGTGTCAGCCGCAAAAGCAATGAGGTAAAACGTGCAGCCTTTACGGTGCAGGAAGTGGTTGATCTCACCATCAACTTTTACCGGCGCAATTATATTGAAGGGCTGTTCCTGAGTTCGGGGATATTTAAAGATCCCGACTATACAATGGAGCGGTTAGTGTTGATTGCAAGGAAGCTTCGAAACGAGCACAAGTTCAATGGATATATTCATTTAAAAACAATCCCCGGCGCATCGGAGGAATTAATTAAAGAAGCCGGCCTATATGCCGACCGCCTGAGTGTAAACGTGGAGATGCCAACTGAACAAAGCTTAAAGCTTCTGGCGCCGGATAAGAAGCGGGAAGACATGATCAGGCCGATGACGATCCTGAGAAATGAAATCATTGCAGCCCGTGAAGAAACAAAGGCGATTGTAAAGGCAAAACCGCGGTTGTTTGCCCCTGCCGGACAGAGCACACAAATGGTGATTGGCGCTACCCCGGAAAGCGATTGGCAGATCCTGAAGATGTCGGATGGATTTTACAAGCACATGCACCTGAAGCGCGTTTATTATTCGGGTTATGTACCGGTAAGTAATGACAACCGCCTGCCGGCTATTGGAACACCGGTACCGATGGTCAGGGAAAACAGGTTGTACCAGGCTGACTGGTTGCTGCGGTTCTATGGATTTGATGTTGATGAAATTGTAACCCCTGATGATCCGTTTTTAGACATGCAGATCGATCCGAAACTGGCCTGGGCATTGCGCAATTTGCAGCAATTCCCGGTTGACATTAACAAGGCCGATTTAGAAACAATCAAACGAATTCCGGGCATTGGTATTCAATCCGCAGAGAAGATTTGGGAAGCACGGAAGTTCAGCACACTAACATGGGATCACCTTAAGAAATTTAATATTGCTGTTAATAGGGCTAAGTACTTTTTGAATATGAAGGTGCAGGATCTTAAATCAAAAGACTACACCCCGGAGCAGATCAAAAGCTTTATTTTATCAGCTTCTCAAACCAAATACGCTGCTAATCATTCACCTCAATTACAACTATTTTAAACATGAAAACAGTCGTATATGATAGCAGCTTTGAAGGCTTTTTGTGTGCCATATTTGATGTTTACGAATATAAATTATCGGATGTAAACATTGTACCCGTACACAGGCACCAGCCTTCTATGTTTGCCGAACCGCATTTTGTTAACCACGATCCCGCGCATAGCGATCGTGTTTGGAAAGGGCTGGAGAAAAAGCTTTCACTGGAAGCGCAAAAGCAGGTTTACAGAACGTTTCTTTCGGAAATTGATGGCATTGAAAACACCTTACTGCAATACATACAATATGCTTTTGCTTCAGACGCTGTGATGGAAGAAGATTACAGCCATAAAGCGGTGCTGACCGTATTTCAGACAGCCAAAAAAGTATGGCGGGAAAAACACCGGATGGAAGCCTTTGTACGGTTTCAAAAAACGGCAGATGCGTTATACTATGCCATCATTAGTCCTGATTATAACGTGCTGCCGCTTATTGATAAGCATTTTACCGAACGTTATGCCGATCAGCGCTGGATGATCTATGACGCCAAACGCAAGTATGGTTTGTACTACGACGGACAGCAGACAAGAAATGTACAAATTCAGTTTACCGAAGAAATGGGTGAAGGAAAAACTGTGTCGGCTGCTTACGATGAAAGTGAAGGCATTTACCAGCAATTGTGGCAACAGTACTTCAAAAGCGTAAATATTGCAGCACGAAAAAACACCAAACTGCATATCCAGCACATGCCAAAGCGCTACTGGAAGTACCTGCCGGAAAAGCAGCCTGCCATGGGCAGCAGCTTACAGGAAAGGCTGACGAATTGGACATACCGGAGGGCTTAATCCCCTGTCCTCCTAAAGGGCAGACTTATGCGGTTAAACTTTTGTTTCTCCTTGTGTTTTAAAGAAGAATGATATTGAAGTACAACTGCTCAATAGAATTACAAAGCGTACAAGAGTGCGACGCAAGTGAAGCCTTATAGAAAGAAAAAGCTGGTTACATAATAACCAGCTTTTTCTTAAATAATAACTGAAAGATGTAAAAACGCTACAACCTACGTCTCCCCTTTAGGGGGACAGGGGGATAACCTTCCCTACGCTGGCATTTGGCATTTGGATTTTCAGCATGGCTGCCAGTGTGGGTGCAATATCAGTCATGTAAACCTCCTGGTTGGTCTTTCCTCTTTTCACATTCCAGCCATACCAAAGCAACGGAATATGCGAATCGTAGGGGTTCCAGGAACCGTGTGTTGTACCGGTATACCCTCCTTCAAACCAACCGGGCTTGTAAATAAACTGCACTTCACCACTAAGCTTTTGATTGTAGCCGTTAGTTAGCATCATATTTACCTGTTGGGGCAAATTAGCAGCGGCAAGGTTCTCAAGGTCAACGGCCTTCATCACACCCGGTTGGGCAAGCAATGTTTTAATGATAGTTCGCTTCACTGCGGTCCGGTCAAGTTTATTGCTTGCAACCAGGTCATTATTCAAATGCACCTGGTAGTTGATGATCGAAAGAATGTAGTTACCATTTCCAAATTCCTTTTGCAAGGCATCGTTTAAGGCACTGCGCATTGCTGTTGTATTTGATGTGCCGGCAGGCAGCCGGTTTTCTTTGGCAAACTCAGGAATGTGTGCTACAGCGTGATCGGCGGTTAAGAACACCAGGTATTGCCCTTTCCCAATCTTTGTATCCAGGTATTTTAAAAAGTCTCCAAGCTCTTTATCCAGCCGTAAATACGTATCCTCAATTTCCACAGAGTTAGGGCCAAATGAATGACCGATGTAATCAGGGGAAGAAAAGCTGAGGGCCAAAAAATCCGTCACGCCTCGTGTGCCTAAAGCTTCACCTTCCATTGCCGCACGGGCTGCGTCGAAGGTGAAGGTATTGCCGTAAGGCGTGTGCCGAAATACTTCGTACTTGTTTATGTTGATCGTATCCGTACGATGAGGGAAACTATTGTCTTCCCCCGCCAAACGGCTTTCATAAGGCCTGTTATCGGCTGTGCTCTGCACATAGGTGTTTGCAGGGTATAGTGTGTTCCAGTTGCTTGCGAGATAAACATCAGGCAATCGCTTTTCATTTACCTTGGTTACCCAATCCGGTAAGTTCTGCATATAAAACGTACTGGTGATCCAGCCACCGCTTGCATTATCAAACCAATAGGCTGCGTTAGCCGTATGGCCTGCCGGTAAAATAGCACCGCGGTCTTTTAAGGCAATGCCAATTGTTTTACTGCGAAAGTTCGTGGCTAGTCTGAGTTCATCGGTTATTGACGTGGCCCACATGTTTTTCGGCGACATCTTCCCGGCAACAGAACTACTTCCTACCGTTTGCACCGAATCATCATCTGTGCAATACACGGTTCTTTTTTTTTCCTTATCGTACCAGTTATTGCCAACAATGCCATTGAGGGAAGGAACGCTTCCGGTGTACACACAACTATGGCCCGCTGCGGTATACGTGGGTGTATATGGAATAAAGGTATTCTCGCAACTGAACCCTTCATTCAGCAAGCGTTTAAAGCCACCGGCGCCATAACGATCGTAAAAGCGATAGAGAAAGTCCCAGCGCATCTGGTCTACTACAATGCCGACAACTAACTTTGGTTTAGCAGGTATCTGTGCCTGCGCCAATGTAACAAGCAAAACAGAAAAGATCAGCAACAGCTTTTTCATTCACTTCAATTGAGTGGCAAAAATAATGGCTCAATAGGTCGGACATTAGCGAATGAAATTAATTTTCCATAAACACCAATAGTGATGGAAAAGCGATTGCCTTTAAACTTCCCGCTTTCCTGCCTAACGTATTTTCTCCAAATGGCTTGAATGAAATGACTGTTGCAGAGAAGAGCTTTGCTGCTTATGCAGTGGCTTGCAATACCAATCTGGATAGAGAGCAGATGAATTAACAGCTAATATCAGTTTTATGTATTCTCCGCCGGGATTGCCATTGAGCAGTGCGCATTACGACGCAGAACTAATAATTGAAGGCGCCAACACCGACTGAAAAATTGAAGTTGCTTTTGGGGTAGGCTGCATTGCATCAGGCGGCGATACTGGTTATGCTTGTGGAAGCCCTATGGTAAATCCAAAAAAGAAACCTGCCTGCGCAATGCAAACAAACCGGTTGGAAAACTGCTCCGGGACTGCTCGCTTGTATTTTATGCCCTTTCCAAGTCCCGTTTGCCGTTAATTTACCAGTGTTCAACAGCCCTCAAACTCCCTTTCAGCCTCATTTCCCTATTTTTGCGGCAATTTTTGCGAGGTAGTTGTCTGAATAGAGATACAGAATGTACAAGAGTGCCCTTCGGCTTTGCTCAGGGTAAACTTGCAAGTGAAGCTTTATAGTGGCAATGCAGCCGGTAATAAAAAAAGAACACACTAAGAACCTAAACATAATTGTAAAACGGTAAGAGAGCTTGGCCTGATAACCCCAAACTCCAAACCCTAAACCCCAAACAGAACTATGGCAGATCTTTTTGAACGTCTCGTGAAAAACTACGGCCCGCTTGGCCAGCACCGCGAAAGAGCTTATGGTTACTATGCGTTTCCAAAACTGGAAGGTGAAATCGGAAGCCGCATGAAATTTCGCGGAAAAGATGTTATCGTATGGAGTTTAAATAATTACCTCGGCCTAGCTAACCACCCCGAAGTACGCAAAGCTGACGCTGATGGCGCTGCACAATACGGCTTAGCTGCACCAATGGGTGCCCGCATGATGAGCGGAAATACAACTCACCACGAACAATTAGAAAGAGAATTAGCTGAATTTGAAGGCAAGGAAGATGCGTGCCTGCTGAACTATGGTTACCAGGGAATGGTGAGCATTATTGATGTGTTATGCAGCCGTCACGACGTAATTGTTTATGATGCGGAAAGCCATGCATGTATCATTGACGGTGTAAGGTTACACCCCGGTCACCGCTATGTGTTCAAGCACAACGATGTGGAAGATTGCGAAAAGCAACTGGAAAGAGCGCAGGCACTCATTGACAAGCAAGGTGCCGGTGGTATTCTGGTGATCACGGAAGGTGTTTTTGGCATGGCCGGCGACCAGGGCAGACTAAAAGAAATTGCTGCGTTAAAAAAGAAATATGAGTTCCGCCTGTTGGTGGACGATGCACATGGCTTTGGAACACTTGGCAAAACCGGCGCAGGTGCTGGTGAAGAACAAGGCGTGCAGAACGAGATCGATCTTTACTTTTCTACGTTTGCCAAATCAATGGCGTCAATTGGTGCCTTTGTTGCCGGTGATAAAGCCATCATAGATTTTATCCGCTGGAACATTCGCAGCCAGATATTTGCGAAAAGCTTGCCTATGCCGTTGACCATTGGTAACCTAAAGCGCCTGGAACTTTTGCGCACCCAACCGCAGCTAAAGGATAAGCTTTGGGAGAATGCCACGAAGCTTCAAAACGGTTTAAAGGCAAAAGGGTTTGATATTGGCAAAACAGATACTCCGGTTACGCCTGTGTACATGAAAGGCGGTGTAGAAGAAGCAACAGCGATGGTGATGGACCTGCGTGAAAATTACCACGTATTTGCCTCCGTAGTCGTTTATCCTGTTATTCCGAAAGGACACATCATTTACCGGTTGATTCCTACTGCTTCACATACTGATGCTGACATTGAAGAAACATTAAAGGCCTTCAGCGAAACAAAAGCGAAGCTGGACGCCGGTACGTATAAAGTGGAAGTGATTCCTGATATGGCGGAAGCGAGGTAAGGTTTCACTCCTGTCCTCTCCAGCAAGTTGGAGAGAGAGCGCTGTTTACGGACACTGGCTTTTGAACGATAGTTTTAAAACTCAACCATCATTTGAAGGTTGAGT
>DASVSM010000058.1:0-1531 GCA_036388115.1 Flavisolibacter sp. | reverse complement strand
GTATTCAGGTAGCGGGAGATATTATCAACATAGTTCCACTTCCACCCTAAATTGATGGCATAATTAGGTCCTGCGTCAGGACAAATTAGGAGGGAGTAGTCCAGCTTATTAGATACCAGGTAGACAAAATCAGTCAAGGTTCAAAAATTTTAAAGCATCTCCTATTTTATTGATCATCCCAGCCTCAACTTGTAAATTAGCTTTCACATGCACATGATTGAGCTCACAAACATTGGCAAGGCGGCTATAAACCGGACGGAAAAAATGGTCGGATTCGGGATATAATTCAATAACAGAAGTTCCCTGTTGCTGGAAAACAATATTCGAAAAAGCCGCACCATGAGGCCCGCAAAAAAGGACACATTCATGCATCAGTTGCACAACGTCACCAGGAGTGAGTTGGGAAAAAACAACTTTTTCAAATTTTGGAAATGCTTTGAGAATAGCATCCTCACCGGCCACATTACGCGATGAAGAATCATTCCGGCTCGCCCAGATCCATCGAAAGGGTTTTTTACTTTCCATTGGTGGGAAAGTGTTTCTCAACGCTTTCACACTCCAGGGACTCGGCTGCATGTCAGTGACAAGATCAGTCGTAAAGATTAATTGTTCGTAATGATAATTCGTTAATCCATCTGTAAAACGGATTTTCTCGGTGGGCACACCGGCATAGTTTAACCAGGCAACAATCGGCGGATAGGCCTCCCCTGAAATCGTCACATGATCAACTTTGTCAATCCATTCTTTACAAAAAACTAGTTTCAGCATGGCCTCGTGAAGGAAATGAAAATACCCTTCCGATGCCAGTTTGGCAATACACAAAGAAACACCTTTGAAGTAAACAGGCGGCAGCGTCCGTATTGATTGGCAGAGATAACCGGCATCACTTGCTTTTTCCTGGTATCCGATTGCCGTTTCGGAAATGGCGGTGCGCAACTCGGGAGCATAAACAATACCGGTATTGCCGATAGTGCCAACATAATTCATGGAATAAGCAACACGCTTTGGCTCCACAAAGAGGCCGGCATCGAGGTAGCGGTCCTTTCCATTGATAAGAACCCTGTCGACCGAATCGTCGTAAAGAAAACGCGGTGGCGTATACCAGAAAGCGGCCCCCTGCTCTTCTTTCAAAATTTGCAATTGGCCTTCAGGTTCGTGTATGCCATTGCGGTAACGCCTATCCATAAAGTATTGGAGAGGTCGAACCCGGTAAGGCCCTTTAAAAAATACACGTTTTATTGACCGTCGCAGCAGCTTCACAAGTTGAGGATAACAAGTTTTAATTATGTAAATAGGTTCCGATAATCCGGAGGTTATTAAGGCTAAGTGGCCGTGTTTTCACCAATTCCAAATAATGTGGCAGCAGAATGCGCAGGCCGGTCTTGTTCCGGATCGCATCCTTCAGAAAATAATATCGTGAGGTGAACTCTATCTTTTTCAATTCGGATTTTCTCAATGTATCGGTAAAAGCGGGAAGCTTGTCCCCCCATTTTTCTGTCATCTGGATCACCGCTTCAATCCAGGCCACGTT
>DASVSM010000057.1:0-3126 GCA_036388115.1 Flavisolibacter sp. | reverse complement strand
TCGAATTAACAAGCCGTAATAAAGTCGCCAAGTTTTGGGATCTGGTTGCCAACGCTAACTTATTTACTTCAAAAATCGACCTGACAGATCAACCCGACCCAGACCAATTTGTGAGTTATTTCTTCAAGCTGAATAACACCTTCCGTTTGCCAAAGAATTTCTCTGTGCAGCTTTCGGGCGACTACCAGTCCAGGATCATTTCCTCTCCTGGCGGCCGTGGCAGCGGCGGTGGTGGTGGCTTCATGGGCGGCGGTGGCGGCTTCTTCGGAGGTTCGCAATCAGCAGCACAAGGTTTCATAAGGCCCAACTACGGTGTAGATGCCGGGGTGCGTTTTGAGTTCCTGAAGAACCGTGTGGCATCGCTTTCTTTGAATGTAAACGATATCTTCCGTACACGCCTTTTCGACCAGTATACCGAAGTGCCCGGATTTTTTGTTCAGAACACGCAACGCAGAAGAGACCCGCAAGTATTCCGCCTGAACTTCAACTACCGTTTCGGTAAGTTCGATGTCTCTTTATTCAAACGCAAGAATACAAAAGCAGACGGCAACGTAGATATGGGCAACAGCAACTTCTAAAGACATTTATATTATCACAACAAAGCCTTCCCGAAATATCGGAAGGCTTTGTTGTTTAGCGCCTATTTTTGAGCCCATGAAAGAATTCGCCATTATTGGTTGCGGACGAATTGCAAAACGGCATGCAGAAAATATCCAGCGGATCGGAAAACTTTCTGCTGTTTGCGATGAACTGCCTGCCAGGGCAGATAGCTTTGCTGCAGCTTATGATACGAAGGCCTATTATTCCGTTGACGATCTGTTACACCAGGAAAAGAACATTGATTTTGTAGCGGTATGTACGCCGAACGGCATGCACGCCGAACATATTATTAAATCGCTGCAGGCCGGAAAAAATGTTCTGGCCGAAAAGCCATTATGCTTAACCAAGGCTGCTGCATGGCAGATTATTGAGACGGAAAAGTTCTGCAGAAGAAAACTGTTTCTTGTTAAATCGGCCCGCTATAATCCCATCCTGCAGCAGTTAAAACGAATGATCGATGGCAATGACCTCGGCCAGCTTTACAGTTTTCACCTGAGCTGTATATGGAATCGCGGTGACGGTTATTATACGGACTGGAAGGGCAAGCTTTTTCCGGATGGCGGCACGCTGTATAACCAGTTCAGTCACTATGTGGATGTGATGCTTTGGCTTTTTGGCAGCGTTGCTGATATAAAAGGTTTCAAAGCCAATCTCGCACACAAAGAAAGTATTGAGTTTGAAGACAACGGTGTTGTTGCACTGCAAATGCAGAATGGTATGATCGGTTCCTTTCACTGGACAGTAAATGCCTACCAAAAGAATTTTGAAATTGCATTGACCATCATGGCGGAAAAAGGGACCATCAGGATAGGTGGTGAAAACCTGAATGAAGTTCATTACAACCATACCGGAAAGCCTGTTGAATTTACCGTTTATAAAAGAGAGAACTGGAGCAATCACAAGGAAATTTATGATCACCTCGCTGATGTATTAGCGCAGCGGCAACAGGCTGCCTTTCCCGATGCCTATGAGGGTTTAAAGGTGGTAGAAACCATTGAAAAAATTTACAACGTTACCGCTTAACTATTGAAGCATATTTATTTTACTGTCACGAATGATTTGACCTATGACCAGCGAATGCACCGCATTTGTACGTCGCTGAGCGGCGCCGGTTTTCAGGTAACGCTTGTTGGCAGGAAATTAAAAACATCCGTTGCACTTCAGGAGCGTCCGTTTTACCAAAAACGGCTTCGGTGTTTTTTTAATAAGGGCTTTCCGTTTTATGCCGAGTATAATCTTCGTTTGCTTTTTTTTCTGTTAACAAAAAAGATGGATGGCATTTGCGCCATTGACCTGGATACCATTCTTTCTTGTCTGCTCATTTCAAAACTGAAAAAAATTGTCCGCATTTATGATGCGCATGAATATTTTACGGAATTAAAAGAAGTAAGAACGAGGCCTGCGGTCCGGTGGTTTTGGTCAGCCGTTGAAAGAATAGCTGTTCCCAGATTTAAAAATGGCTATACCGTCAGCCAAGGATTGGCCGCTGAATTCAAAAGGAAATATGGAAGACAATACAAGGTCATTCGCAACCTGCCGGTATTACAACCCTTGCCTGAAAAAATTGAAAGAGAACGTTTTTTGGTGTTCCAGGGAGCGGTTAATGAAGCAAGAGGTTTTGAGTACCTGATTCCGGCTATGAAGCGCATACCCTATCGCCTTGTGGTTTGCGGCGATGGAAATTTTATGCAGCAGCTAAAAGCACTCATAGTTGCAAACGGTGTGCAGGACAAAGTTGAACTGAAGGGAATGATGCTTCCAGCAGACCTGAAGAAAGTAGCACAGAAGGCCGCTTTAGGAATTGGACTGGCAGAAAAAGATGGCATCAATCAGTTTCATGCATTGCCAAATAAGTTTCTGGAATACATGCATGCGGGTCTGCCGCAGGTTGCCATGAACTTTCCGGAGTACCAACGGATCAATGAAAAATACCCCATTGCTGTTTTGCTGGATGAATTGGATAGTGAAACAATTGCCGGTGTTATTAATGAAACCATGACCAATGAAGCGCTGTTAACCTCAATGCACTTAAATGCATTAAAAGGAAGAGAAAATTATTGCTGGCAGCAGGAAGAAAAGTTACTGATTGAATTTTATAAACCCTTTTTTGCTTGACTGATCATTTGCATATCGTTTGTCTTGATGCACCCAGCCCGCCTGACTACGGTGGCGCCATTGATATGTATTATAAAATAAAGGCGCTTGCCGAAACAGGAAGAAAGATCATCCTGCATTATTTCGACTATAATCCAACCCGTGATACGAAAGGTCTGGAGACAATCTGCTATGCTGTTCATGCCTACAAACGAAAGTCATTTTTTAGGTCCCCGCCTCTCTCCCGCCCTTTTATTGTTCAGTCGCGTATCAATAAAGACCTCATCAAACGGCTGAATGAAGATGATGCCCCCATTCTGTTGGAGGGATTGCATTGTGCGGGTCTGATCCCGCATCTTAAACATCAGCAAAGGGTGGTCTTACGTATGCATAATAACGAAGCCGCCTATTATCATCATCTTGCACAAAACG
>DASVSM010000056.1:0-3695 GCA_036388115.1 Flavisolibacter sp. | reverse complement strand
TCAATAGCCGCGGGTACAACCCGGGGTTATTGACAATTGAAGTGTTTGCATACTCAACCCTAACGGGGTTGAATTACCCGGTATGATTTGTGTAAAGTTCAACCCTTTTCAGGGTTGTAGGGAGGTCTCCATCCAATTCAACCACGGGTTGCACCCGCGGCTATTTAAGGTTCAAGCCCTCCGGACTTGACAGTTCTTCAACTGGCCATTCTTTGCGTTTGGGTAATGCATAGCCTCTCTGAGAGAGTTGGGTTGATTGAATAAATTTGTTATACAACCTATGGGCGGGTTTACGCAGAAACAAAAGAAAAAAGGCAGTACCATAGTAAGCGAGTTGAATAGCATTACAAATGCGCATACGCTGTGCGACGCAAGTAAAGCTTCATAGTTATTCTAGCCTCTGGTCCACAAAAGAATATTCGTCCCATACCAGGCATTCGCTAGCCGGTCGCATACCTTTGCGCCTTGCCGATGGAACCAGCAGCCATTAATAAAACCGAATCAATCTACACCGTTAAGTTCTGGCTGCTGTGTGCAAGTTCCTTCCTGTTTTCATCCAGCTTCAACATGCTGATCCCCGAGTTACCAGCCTACCTGAGCAGTCTTGGAGGAAGTGGTTACAAAGGGTACATTATCGGCTTTTTTACCATCACAGCAGGGCTCTCCCGCCCTTTCAGCGGACGACTTACCGACACCATTGGAAGAGTGCCGGTGATGGCTATCGGCTCGCTTGTTTGCGTCGTGTGCAGTTTGCTGTATCCCTTGTTAACTTCTGTTGCTGGTTTTTTGCTGCTGCGTCTTTTTCATGGCTTTTCCACGGGCTTTAAGCCCACGGCTACTGCTGCTTACATTGCCGACCTGATTCCTGCTCATCGCTGGGGCGAAGCCATGGGCATTCATGGTTTATGCTTTAGTACGGGCATGGCTATTGGTCCTGCACTGGGTGGTTACATTACCGCTAATTATTCCATCGACTGGTTGTTTTATTGCTCTTCGCTTTTTGCCTTGCTTTCCATTGTTATTCTTTTGAATTTAAAAGAAACATTGCTGGCCACACAGCGCTTCCGGGTCAGTCACCTGCAACTGGATAGGCAGGATATTATTGAGCCTTTGGTCTGGCCTGCCGCCATCGTTACGTTCCTCGGCTACATCAGCTATGGTGCTATTCTTACCCTGATCCCTGACTGGAGTGAGCACATGGGTGTTACTAACAAAGGTTCGTTTTACGTGGTGTTTACCTTGTCTTCTTTATTGGTGCGCCTTTTTGCCGGGCGGCTTTCCGACAGAAAGGGAAGAGTATATGTTTTACGGATAGCATTGCTTTTAATCGTGATTGCAGTGACCATCATGGGCTTTGCATCGTCGGCTATTGTGCTGATGAGCGGGGCCTTTATTTATGGACTCGGCACTGGCCTTTTCTCCCCTGCTACGTCTGCATGGACGGCCGACCTTAGCCACGAACGCCACCGGGGAAGAGGAATGGCTACCATGTATATTGCATTGGAAGCAGGTATCGGATCAGGCGCATTGGTCGCGGGCTGGATCTTTCAGGACCATCTTAACAGGATACCAGTGATCTTTTACGGATGTGCGTTTACCTGTGTTATGGGTTTGATCTACCTGGCTGCCAGGCACAAGGCAAAATAAAAAAGGCTATCGCAGATAGCCTTTAATTGATGAAAGAAATATACGGCCCTATTTCATTGGCCTGATAGTAAAATATTTGGATATTGCCGCCAAAGGGGCTAACCCGATTTCCCAATATCCCAATAACACAATATCCTGTTATCAAGCTGAAAATGATATAAGCCTGTTATGGCTAGATGCGAACCTTAAAACCAAAAAAGCTTTCAGTCGCTCCTCGCAGTTTTTCCCTGAACAAATTGATAATGGCTTGCCGTTTTCCAGCACCAGGATAGCTTTGCCGATGTTGTGATGAAAGAAGAATCCTCAACCTTTAGTTGGACAGTTCATCATACTTTATACGTTACAACAACAAAATAGTTTGTGCTGAGGTCATGAAAAGATCGCTGTTTTTGCCTGCACTAGTTTATTCCATGCGGATTTGAATACTCCTCTTTTTTCTCTGCAGACCTCATGTCCCTTGTATTCTTTTGCACCGCAATGGCGGCATACAGGCTAAGCACAAACGACATGGCATAGAAGCCTTTTTCGCTTTTGGCAAGTTCGGCATTCCAAAGTCCTATGGTCAGCAACACGATAGCCGCGATGGCGGCAAACCATGAAATGCCATAATACAGGCCTGTAACAGGTATCCCTTCTATTTGATCGCGAACGGCTTTTTGTACCGAGATGGCTGCATAAAGACCAAATAAAAGCACCGTAAAATAGTAGCCCTTTTCATTCAGCTCCATGTCGGCATTCCATAAGCCGATAAGGAAAGCAGTGATACCAATAAGTAAAGCAGCCCAGGAGGCGCCGATGAACGCAGGCGATGGTTGAATGTTTTGATTTTGTTCCATGTGTTTTGTTTAGAGAACAAACCTATCAGGTCGAACAGGGCTTCTTTTTGACAATTGTCAAAAAATAACATCAGGCCTGTTAACGCTTGCTGCGGATGCGGCTTAATGTTTCCTGGCTGATGCCCAGATACGAAGCAACATGGCCGAGAGGGACCCTTTCGAGGATATGAGGTGTTTGCGTTAATAACTGTTGGTACCGTTCTGCAGCCGTTTTAAATTGTGCATTAACAAACCGATCTTCAAGACGGATGTAGTAACCCTCGTACGCAATGCGAACAATGCGTTCAATCTCGTGATAACGGTTCATTAGCGCTGTTAGCTTGTCTTTGGAAATGGTCCATAAAATGCAGCCTTCAATGGATTGAATACTTTCTACGGCCGGTTCTTGCGTAATAAAACTGTGAAACGACGTTACAAAATCGGGTGCAAAGGCAAACCAGTGAGTAACTTCTTTTCCCTCCAGGTTATACGATCCGCGCAGTGCACCTTTTTCCAGAAAATACAAATGCCGGCAGGTCTTCCCTTCTGTAACGAGATGTTTGTTCCTTGGTAATATTACCTGCTGGAAGCAGTCGTGTAATTCGTCAATGATCCCGGTACTGAGAGAATGATAAAGCGTGATATGCTGGAGAAGTTGTTCGATGGCGGCATTTCTAGCGGTCAAGATAGAAAAAAATGAATTCAGTACCATCAGAATGCGCATGTCTCTACTGCTTGATGGCTGCATCCGACCGCTGCTGCAAACCGTGGCATGAATTTTTTCGTTCTTCCTTTATCATTTATCAGCAAAAACATTTTTTATGAGCACTGATCTCAATCATTTTCCAGGCGACGAAAATCAAAAAAACACATCCGGAGAACAAACGGGAAATAACGAAGAGGATAATGTGCAGATATCACTTCCCAAAATTGACCGTCCTGAGGGCCCGTTTGAGCACTCAGGCGAAACCTTTAACTGGACAAAAGAAGAGAAAGAAGAAAAAGAACAGGGAGAACAACAGCAATAAGCAACAAATGATGCACCGTCCTTATGTTTCATTTTAACTGACCTGGATGTACAGATCCAGGTCTTTTTGTTGTGGGGCCTCCTTGTTTTAGACGCCATTATCCACAAAAAAGAATACAAGATTTTGCTGATTGCAATCAATACACCCTTATTTTGCCTTATCTAAAATCTCCAAACGCTAGCTACTTCTACCCAAACACCAGAAT
>DASVSM010000055.1:0-3295 GCA_036388115.1 Flavisolibacter sp. | reverse complement strand
TACCCGCATAGAGGCTTCCCGCCTTCTTTGTTTGAAAGCTGCCTTCGATAAAGACAAGAAAAAAGATTACACACTGAGCTCGTCTATGGCAAAAGTGTTCTCGTCGGAAACTGCTATGTGGACGACGGTGGAAGCAGTGCAAATTCACGGCGGCTACGGTTATGTAAAAGAATATCATGTGGAACGACTGATGCGTGATGCCAAGATCACACAGATCTACGAAGGAACAAGTGAAGTGCAGCGCATTGTGATCAGCCGTTCAATTTTGCAGGGATAAATTTTCAAGGTTAGAGGTTTAACGCATGCAAACAGACCAGTAGCATAAAACCTCTAACCTCGAACTTTCAACTTTAAACTATCAACTATCTACACCGGTTATATTCTTCAATAATATTCATCAGCACATTGACTTTTTTTTCTTTGAATAAACTGACCTGTGCGTAGAAATATCCGTCTTGTTTGGAAGCGATCTTTTGTGCCAGTAAAGGGCAATCGCTGACGATCCGGCTCATCTTTTCATCAAAGGCCGGAACAAACCTGGATCCGCCCAGCGGGTAAACATCGGGACCTTTTTCGTTTGGTAATTGCAGGTAATATTCCGTTTCGTATCGTGTGCGGGAATTAGTGACCCCGTTAGCTTTGTTTGTTTCGGTTACTTTGTTCATGTCTTCAAACAAATGAACCCTTGAGCTTTCAGGTGTAAGACGCTTCATAAAAGAGCGTTGACGTCCCAATGCAATTCCGCCTTTTTTTTCTTTTAAAAAATAGTAATCGTTCCGAATGCGATAACCTTCCACTTCATCCAGGTCAAAATGCATGGGTTTGTTGTCGTCATCTGCGTAAATCTTCACATCGCTGCTAAAAAGATTGCCCGTTTGAATCACCAGACGACCGTCAAATGATCTTCCGTTGGCCAGAAATAATGTTCCGCTGATATTGCGTAAACTGTTAGGAGATTCAAACGAAGAAATGCTTCCGCAGGAACAAAGAATGATAATGGCACATACCGCGGCCAGGAAATTCAGTTTCATATACAGCAATTGCTCTGATAAGGAATGATGCAGTTAAATTTGCATTATTTGAACGCGAACCTAATGCACATTCACAAAGAAAATTATTTTCGGATTGTTAAAGAGGCTGAAGCACACAAAGCTACGTTGGTTGCCGTCAGCAAAACCAAGCCAAACGAAGCCATCAGAGAACTGTACGATCTCGGCCACCGCGATTTTGGTGAAAACTATGTGCAGGAGCTGGTAGAAAAACAGGCTGTCTTACCAACGGATATCCGATGGCATTTTATTGGCCATCTGCAAACCAACAAAGTCAAATACATTGCGCCGTTTGTGCATTTGATACATGGCATTGACAGTTTTAAGTTGTTGAAGGAAGTCAATAAGCAGGCAGAAAAAAACAACCGTATCATAGATGTTCTGTTACAGGTCCATATTGCGCAGGAAGAGACAAAGTTTGGTTTGGATGAAAAGGAGCTGGATGAAATTGTAAATCCAGATTTGAAGCACGAACTACATGCATTGAAAAACATCCGGATCAGGGGCCTGATGGGTATGGCCTCGTTCAGCGATGACGTAAACCTGGTCAGAAGCGAATTTAACATCCTGAAAAGCCTTTATGACAAATACGCGGAACTCCAAACACCACACTTCAAACTCCAAATTCTCTCTATGGGCATGAGTGCAGACTATCAAACAGCATTGGGGGAAGGCAGCAATATGATTCGCATTGGAAGTTTATTGTTTGGCAGCCGTTAACGGCTGAGCTGGCATAAATTTTTGAGAACTATTTCAAACTCGCATATATGAAACGAATTTACTTTTTGCTAATGCTATCTCTGTACAGCACTTTTTTGTTAGCGCAGGAAGGGGAAACAAAAAAAATCAATGTGGATATTAACACAGGAACTTCCAATGACAATTGGTATGCGTCACCATGGGTATGGGTAGTTGGCGCCGCTGTTCTTATTCTTTTACTTGTTGCCTTAACAAGGGGCAACCGAAGAACCGATTAAAAAATTCACATAGTAAAAAAAGATGTAAGGCCACTTACATCTGTTTGATTTCAGATCCCGAAAATCGCACCTTTCTCTCTTTCACCTCTATTTGGTAGGTGCATTTTCCCGCACCCAATATTGCAAACGCTTCAACTGGTTTTTGCTCATCATCACAATATCTTCTTCTGTTGTTCTCGTAATGTAAAAAAGGTAACAGATCACGGCAATCAGCACTAAAAAAAACCACACTGGTAACATATCTTCTGACTTTACACCTATAAGCCAAACACTGTTCCAGTTTTCCGGGTGTTTCGTTTTTTTGTCCATGATTTCGTTATTGTAGAAATCTTTGTGCTGCCTATAGAAAAATCACAACACAATTGCCTCTTTAATACCTGCTGAATGTGCTTTTCATGACCCTGATCATACCTTCCGCAGACCATTCCGGGGAAACGATCATCCGCCGCACGGTATAAAGCGGCGCCAGGGAATCTCTTTTGGTGGAAAGCTGAAATGCCATGCGATAGCCACGTTTTTCAATCTCCGGTATGCCTTCCTTACTCCAAATGCCAAATGGATAGGCAAAATCAACTACCGGCTTTCCCGTGATGGCCTCGATGTCTTTTTTAGTTTTTGCCAGTTGCTGGTCCCAATCGTTTACCACTTTTTTCACGCCCCTTTCCTCAATGGTATTCTCCAGCTTGTATTTGTCTACACGATGATGGTCCCACGTGTGCGAAGCAATAGCATGTCCTTCGTCTGCCAGTTGTTTGATTTGCTCTTTTGTCATATAATTGGGCCGGCCAATTGCTATTGTCATCAGGAAATAAACTCCCTTAAAACCGTATTTATCCATTTCCGGTTTAGCAATGGAAAATTGCTCCTCGTCGGAATCGTCATACGATATCATCACCGGCTTTGAAGGAAGCGGCGTGCCATACACGAGGTAATCATGTAGCTGATCGGGCAGCACGGTATGATAACCGCTGTCTGCCAGGGCCTTCATTTGGGCTTTAAATTGAGCGATGGTCACTTCATAGCCTCTATCTGCCCTTCCCGGCATTTTGATGTCCCTGATGTGGTGATAACAAAGAATAGGAACTTGTGGACGGGCCATGATAGTGGCCACTTCTGCCGCCACCTTATTTGCAGCCGAAGGTTGTGATTTTACCGTGGCATCTTTTTCTGCGATTACAGGAGTTTCTTTCTTTGTGGAATTTGAGTGGGTGCAGCTAAAAAGTAAAAAGGCACCCGCAATGAGCAAACAGTTTTTCATAAATATTGATC
>DASVSM010000054.1:0-3236 GCA_036388115.1 Flavisolibacter sp. | reverse complement strand
TGCCTTTCTTCGAGTATCGCATTAGCCATTGGACCTTTGCTTGAGCTGTCCATTGCCCTAAAATCGACCGCATTAGCCCGGCTACGAATTGTTTTAACCAAGCGTGATGCTTCCAACGGCTGGTTTAACTCGTTGATAGCTTCTGCTTTCATGAGCAAGATATCGGCATAACGATAAAATATCCAGTTGGCAAAAGATTGGTCTTGTGCCCTGATAACATTGCCACTGTTATCTGCACCCACATATTTCCAGATAGTAAAGTCCGTACTGCGAAAAGCTGTATTGTCTCCCCTCACATCAACCTGCGGAACAGAATTAATTAAATCAATGCCGTATATGCTTTCTGTCAAATGCAACGCTGCGCCCCATCTTTTGTTTTGAGGTATATGCATGCTATAAAAAGGATTCTGCCTTTGCGCATCAAACTGCAATTCAAATATGCTTTCGATTGAATTACCGTTCAGAAAGACACTGTTAAAAAAGTTAAATCCATTCACCAGGGAAAAACTTCCTGAATTAATGATCTTATCGCATTCAGCCGATGCTTCCGCATACTTGTCCATCCACAGGTAAATATCGGCAAGTATTGCATTAGCAGCATAACGTGTCACCCTCCCTTTATCCCTGGCTATACTTCCATAAGAGGTTGGCAAACCAGGCTCAGCTTTCTTCAAGTCTGCAACAATCTGAGCTAAAATCACATCACTTTTACTTTTTGGAATGTTTATAATATCTTGGTCGCTGGTAGTCGCATTTAATTTCAAAGGCACTTCTCCAAAACTGCGCACAAGGTAAAAATACATCAGGGCTCTAACGGTCAATGCTTCGCCCACTGCTCTGTCAAGATTAGCCTGCGTGAACGTATTGTCCTTATCCAAAACGCCGGGTGCCAGTTGAATAATTGTATTGCAATAGTTGATGGTTTGGTAAAATGTGCGCCAGTTAACATACCTGTTGTTTGGCAACATATTCAGGTTCACAATATCCTGTTCATCTTGGTTCGCCCTAAATCCAGGCGAAACCATGTCTCCTCTGGTTTCGCCCCACAAAAAATAGAATTCAGTATTTGCCTGCAGCGAAGAATAGATACCGGTAACTGCTGCATCCACTTGTTCTTTTGTGTTCCAGAACTCATTACCAACGATACCATCCTGCGGTTTTAAGTCAAGCCACTTTTTACAGGAAGTTAAACCGCTTGCCACGCAAATCAGAAAGATATAAATAAACGTTTTTTTCATTGTCAATTATTTGTGATCAGTTACACAGATTCCTTAGCCGGCTACTTTAAAACGAAGCCTGCAGGCCAATGGTGAACAACTTGGATGGAGGCGTCATTGAGTTATCAACTGCTACGCGGAAAGGATCGGAACCACGAGTGCTCACTTCTGGATCCTGTCCGGTATAATTCGTCCAGGTGTACAAATTTTCAGCAGTGAAAAATGCACTCAGGCTTTTCATTTTTACCTTGTCCAAAAACTTCTTGCTGAATGTGTAACGTGCAGTAATGGTACGGAAACGCAGGTAAGAAGCATCTTCTACATAACGGTCGCTGCCCAGCCAGTTGTAACCGCCGCCGATTATACCACGGGGGATATCAGTTACATCGCCTGGTTTGCGCCAGCGGCGTAAAACAGCGGTGCTTTGATTGTCAAACCCAGCCATATTGGTGGTTGTCATTTTTGTACCGTTTACAATCTGGTAATCATAACGAAAGCTGAAGAAAGATGAAATTCTTAAATTTTTCCACGTAAAGGAAGGGCCAAAGCCACCTGTCAGCTTTGGATTGCCGTTACCAAGGTATACAACATCCATGTAGTTGATATTTCCGTCGTTATTCACATCCTCGTAAATGGCATCTCCCGCCTGAAAAGTATAATCAATTGTGGGGTAATTGAAGCGCATATAAACAATTTGCCCGTTAGGACCAACGATCGGTTTACCGTTTGATCCCTTCGCTACCGTGGCATCCTTGTCGGCATACACACCTTTGTACTTGAATCCATAAAAAGAACCAAAGGGATTGTCTATCTGAAGAAGGCTCAAATACTGACCATTATTTCCTACGTCGCCTTTGCTATTGGGATAGTATTCAGAAATTTCTCTGATAATATTCTGGTTGTTTGACACATTAAAGTCAAACCCGATCGTAACATCTTTCTTTTTATAAGGTTGCGTCCAAACGGCAACTTCCCAACCCTGGTTATCCATGGTACCGACATTCATGTTTACTGCATTAAAGCCGGTGTAGGAAGATATCTGCAAGTTATCAAAGAACAGGTCTTTCGTACGGTTGCGATAAAAATCAACATCGCTTCTTAGCCGACCTTTAAAAAGAGAGATATTGAAACCTGTATTGCCACCGTGTACAGTTTCCCAGCGAAGATTTCGGAGTTCCATGCTAGAAGGGAAAATACCGTTATCGCCTAGATAACTGGTACCATAGGTGCTGTAAGTATTGTAGAAAGTATAATCCTTCCGGGGTGCATTTCCTGACAATGCATAACTTAACCTGAAACGGAAATCGTCGATTTGCCTGATGTTTTTCATGAAATTCTCACCTGAGATCCTCCAGGCAAATGAACCGCCTGGAAAAATACCATACCGGTAATCAGGACCAAAACGTGAGTTTCCGTCACCTCTTAGCGTTGCTGAAAAAAGGTACTTGTCTTTAAATCCATACCGAACTTCTATTACCGCACCTAGCGACCTGCTCTGACCAATGCCTGACGTTGATCTTAAATCGGCATTTTGTGTACGGGAATCTGCAGACGGGTCGACTAAAAGAGAGGATGCTGTATTGGAAGTAGTTACTTCCTGGTTAACAGATTTAAAATCATTTGTAAAAATATTCAAGAATGCTGAAAATTCATGGTCAAGGCTTTTTAATCGGGGCGTATAGGATAAACTGGTTCTTGTGGTTACACTGAACACATCAATATCACCGCCATAAGGCCTGTTTACAGATGTTTCGGTATTCGGACGACCGGTAGCTATCTGCGGCAGAAAACTGCTGTTCTGTGTGTTGTTAATGTCAAATTGAACATCAAATGTGGCGTTGAGGATATTCTTTATGATGCCGTAGCTGATCTGGAAACGAGGTACAATTCTTTCGCCCAAAACATTAAATTTAGCCATGTTAGCCATTGCTACCGGGTTAACGGTACCTATAACTTTGTTTTTATCTATTCCAAAGTATTGACCCTGGATATTTGAAGCCGGTGAAAAAAAGTTAGGGG
>DASVSM010000053.1:0-2839 GCA_036388115.1 Flavisolibacter sp. | reverse complement strand
TACGGCCATGCTAACCACTTTCAACGAAGTAGACATGAGCAGGATCATGGCTATCCGCACGGCTAACAAAGACAAGTTCAAAGAAAAGCATGGCGTGAACCTTGGCTTCATGTCATTCTTCGCAAAAGCGGTTTGTTATGGCTTGGCAGAATGGCCCGCAGTGAATGCTTACATTGATGGTGAATCTATTGTTTACCACAACTACTGCGATATATCCATTGCTGTTTCTGCCCCGAAAGGATTAGTGGTTCCGGTAATTCGCAACGCAGAAAGTTTAAGCATGGCAGAGATTGAAAAGAAAGTAGTTGAACTGGCAACCAAGGCCCGTGAAAGCAAACTGACAATGGAAGAAATGCAGGGGGGCACTTTCACTATCACCAACGGCGGTGTGTTTGGATCGCTCATGAGTACACCTATTATCAATATCCCGCAATCGGCCATTCTGGGCATGCACAAAATTCAGGAGCGTCCGGTGGTAGTGGATGGACAAATTGTTATTCGTCCGATGATGTACTTAGCACTCAGCTACGATCACCGTATTATTGATGGAAGGGAGTCGGTTTCATTCCTGGTAAGAGTGAAAGAATTATTGGAGAACCCTGAATTGTTACTGTTTGGAAAGGACCCCGTTAGGACTTTACTGGAATTGTAATTATATTCGAGCCCCAAAATAACTGCATGAGACACCTACTAACTCTTTTGGCATTCATTGCCCTACTCACTTCTTGCCAAAAGGAAATTAGTTTTGACACTGATAATCCTGGAAATACAGGTCCTGGCGGAACCAGTCCCGGTAGCACTAACGGCGACCTGTTGGTTCGTGGGGTACAGATTTCACCCGCAACAAATGACACAAGTATCCTCACCTGCACTTGGAATAGCAACAAACAACTACTTACCTATAATTCCAACGGGAAGGTGCAAGGCTCAGTGGTCAAAATAAATCATATCATCACCCGTGACGCAACAGGTAAGATCAATAACATCATTTCGAAAACCTTTATTAGTGGGGCGATCTCAGATTCCGTAGGATATCGTTACTTCTATAATGGCAGCAAGGTCAATTACATCTTGGCTGGTCGTAACACGGTTCTTGGCCCTCAGAACGACAGTACAGTACTGACGTATAATTCCTCTAACCAGGTAATTTCGAAAGAAACATTTTCAGATTTGTTCGGCTCTATGGACCCACTGACAAAAGAGGAGTACCAATATGATGCGGGGGGAAACATCAAGACGGTTACCTCTTACACGGCAGATTTCTTTACGGGGGCTTATTTCCAAGGCGGTCAGTTGACTTACACATTCGACACGCATAAAGCAGCTGCCGTATTAGGAGAAGAAGCTTTCTCGATCATTGGTGCGGGGAACATTTCAAAAAACAACATAACGAAGCTCATAACTAACAACGTGACCAGCGGCACTACCTACACCGCCACCGTAACCACCAGTAGTTTTAATTCGTATGACAGGCCGATACAATCAAATTTTGTGGTTACGCCGCAGCCGCCCGGCTATAATCAGAAAGTAGAGTATTACTACCAATAAGTTTAGATGCGGTTAAGCGGGAGCGCAAGCCACCGCGTACCATGAAAGTTCGTTTTTGCTTTCAATTTACACTTTTACTAGTCTGATTACCTCTGTTTTACACTCACCTTTGCGGCATGAGGCTTCATGCATACGTTCAATCAGCCGAATCAATTTTGTTGCAATACAATGGCTCTGTTCCATTTGCCGCCTGGTTGAAAAATTATTTCAAGCAAAACAAAAAATTCGGATCAAAAGATCGTAAAATAATTGCCCGTATTTGTTTTGCTTATTTCCGCACCGGCAAGGCATTGGCCTACTTGCCTATGAACGAACGTTTGCTGGCAGCTATGGTTTTGATTCACCCTGACGAGCCGCAGTTAGAAGAGTTGATAAAGCCCGAATGGCAGAAAAATTTACATCTTTCTCCTAACAAGCTTTCCTACTTTTTTATAAACCCTACTCATGTTTTTCCGTTTGCGGAAGAATTAAGTTCAGAAGTCAACGAACCTGAATTTTGGTTTTCACACCTGATACTGCCCGATTTATTTCTTCGTATTCGTCCCGGAAAGAAAGAGATCGTCCAGGACAAATTGCAAAAAGCGGCAATTAGCTTCGCTGTAGAAGGTGCTTGCCTTCGTCTTTCAAATGCAACCAAAATTGATGAGGTCCTGCTGCTGGATGAAGAAGCGGTGGTGCAGGATAAAAGTTCGCAACAAGTATTGAATGACCTTCAACCCTCAACCCCTAACCCCAAACACCAAACCTTCTCCGCCTGGGATTGCTGTGCCGCCAGTGGGGGGAAAACAATCCTGCTTCATGATCTTTTTCCAAAGGCGCAGCTCTCGGTTTCCGACATCCGTGAAAGCATTCTGCATAACTTGCGGAACCGTTTCAAACGGGCCGGCATACAGCAATACCACTCCTTCGTGGCTGATGTTTCTTCGGATCAGTTCAACACTGCCAAAAAATATGATGTCATCATCTGCGACGCACCGTGCAGTGGTTCCGGCACCTGGGGCCGAACGCCGGAGCAACTTACATTTTTCAAAAGGGAACAGATTGATCACTATGTCAAACTTCAGAAAAGCATTTCGGTGAATGCCAGCAAGAGTTTAAAATCAGGAGGGGCGTTTGTTTACGTGACCTGCTCTGTGTTTAAGAAAGAAAACGAAGATGTTGTTGATTTTATCCTGCAGAACACCTCTCTAAAACTCCAAAACCAGCAATACGTTAAGGGCTATGCAGAAAAAGCAGATACCCTGTTTGCAGCCCTATTTGTTTTATAGTTTGATCAACTCCTTTGTAGCCA
>DASVSM010000052.1:0-2189 GCA_036388115.1 Flavisolibacter sp. | reverse complement strand
ACCGTATGTGTTCATGTACACAGGATTCATGTAGTGCATTGTTCCCCTCGCATCGGTTAGCCAGGCCACCAATGGCGAGTTTTGCATAAACTGTTCAAATAGCAGCCGGCTTTGAAAGAGGTTCTGTTCAATGATTTCTGCTTTTTGCTCCAGACGGCCAATTTCTTTTTTGGCGGTGATGTCTTTTATCACACCATACAATCCGTTGATAATCCCTTCCTCATTGTAGTTGGGAAAGTATTTGCAGTGGATCCAGATCTTTCTCTCCGGGATCTCCAGTTCATAGTCGGCTGCTTCACCTTTCAGGACATGCATCATAATATTGACAAAAGCAGTCCGTCGCGTAGCCGGGAGAGAATCAAATATGCACTCGCCTATTGCCGGTAAAAAACCATACGCTTTTTGAATAAGTTCCTGGCCTGTTTTATTTAGGTATAAAAGCTCAAACTGTTCATTAAAAAAGAAAAAAGCTTCATCAATATGTTCAAATACATGAAAACAATTAAGGATGCTGGTCAGGGGCTTTGGCAGCGCCGAAAAATTTGGGCTTTCAGGGGAGAATCTGGCAACTACTTCATCAGCAGAAAATGCCCTTGCGTGCTGGCTCACGTTCATAGGATTGGATTTAGGCTATTGGCTTTATTGGCTAAATTCGGGTAACACCCGCAGGATTTCAAACTTCCGGTATTATTTTATTCTTTTCTAAGAGAATTTACTTAGCTTAATCGCATATCGGCAAAAGCAAACTGCTTTTTAAATAGCAGGTATTTATGCAGATTGGTACAGTTTTTCTTTTACTGTTTCTATGAAGGTTTTGTGGATAGGAATGGTTCTCCTCTTAGTGAGCTTAACGGTTCGTACAAATGAATACAACCCGCTTTCTTTTAACCAGGAAAATAAACTGTTCATTATTACACTGGACGGCTTGCGCTGGCAGGAAGTTTTCAAAGGTGCGGATTCAACCCTCCTGAACAATCCTTTCTATACATCTGATGCAAGCGGTTTAAAAGCTTTGTATTGGTCTCCTTCGAAAGACGAACGAAGAAAAAAGCTGATGCCTTTTTTCTGGAACATCATTGCCCGGCAAGGTGAGTTATACGGTAACCGGGAATACAATAACAAGATGAATGTGGCTAACCCCTACGCACTTTCTTATCCGGGTTACAACGAATTGCTGACCGGGGATGTTGATCTGTCTATTTTCA
Organism: Flavisolibacter sp.; assembly: GCA_036388115.1. Taxonomy (GTDB): domain Bacteria; phylum Bacteroidota; class Bacteroidia; order Chitinophagales; family Chitinophagaceae; genus Flavisolibacter. Next base: position 984 of record DASVSM010000052.1, on the reverse strand, counting down.
ACAATGGTAAAACAGCCAATCAGAATGTTTCCGTACTGGAGATACTGAATGCATCGCCTACTTATCAAAACAAGGTTGCTGCTTTTGCATCGTGGGATGCTTTTCCTTACATTCTGAACAAAGAAAAAAGCAGTGTTTTTATCAACAGCGGGTTTGATGAATTACAGGGAAATAACCTGAGCCCAACCGAAGCCATGATCAATAGCCTGCAGGCGGAAACAGAAGATCAGAAAAACACCCGCTACGACGAACTAACCTACCTCGCCTGCAAAGAATACATTCAAAAAAGTAAACCTTCTGTTGTTCTTTTAAGCCTTGGTGGCACCGATGAAGCTGCTCATCAAAAAAAATACGACGTTTACCTGCAACAGGCAAACAATGCTGACCGGATGATTGGCGAATTATGGCAATACCTGCAAACACTGCCGGAATACGCTAATAAAACAACATTCCTGATTACAACCGATCATGGCCGCGGAAACAATGAAACCAACTGGCACTCACACGGGCTTCTAGTGAACGGTTCATCCGAAACGTGGATGGGCCTGTTTGGAAACGCTGTTACAGGCGCAGGCGAACGAAAGACCAGGCAACAGCTATATCTGAAACAGGTAAAGAATGTTATGCTGAAGATCCTCTCTTACAAAACTCCCGCATCGTAATCTGCCCTTGCAGTGTATGCTTCAAACGGCATAATTTTTCGGCTTTATCAGATAAAATAATATGGCACCTAAAAAGCAAAATACAAAGGCGAAAAAAAGCGCCGCTCCCAAAAAGCAATCCATGGAAAAATTGCGGGAAGAACATCCTTTTGAAACCGATAGCCAAATCAAGAACCGGTATGGCGAAGGAAGGGAAAACCCCGGCTCAGATGGCACACCACCGGGCGGGAGAGGCAGCAATCACTAGCGATAAATGGTTTATTCGGCAATTGGCGAACAACAGTGCAAATGCTAATTATAAACTGTCAACTCTATCATGCAC
>DASVSM010000051.1:0-1653 GCA_036388115.1 Flavisolibacter sp. | reverse complement strand
CTGCTCTTCACTCCTTACCCGTTGCCGACACCTTGCATTATCCGGAAGAAAAGCATTTTAAAAATGTGCAACAACTCACCTTTGGCGGCGACAATGCAGAGGCTTACTGGAGCTTCGATGGCAAAAGCGTCGTGTTTCAGCGGACATCGGCCAAGGATGGCATTCCCTGCGACCAGATCTATTATGGCAAGCTGCCCGGGAAAGGAGAGAAGTTCAGCTACAAGTTGGTAAGCACCGGCAAAGGAAGAACGACATGCGCTTTCTTTACAGGCGATAATAAACACATTATTTATGCTTCCACACACGAAGGCGGCGAGGCTTGTCCGCCAGTGCCCGACCGCAGCAAATATGGCAACCGCTACATCTGGCCTATTTACAGCAGCTTTGATATTTACATGGCTGATCTTGATGGTAAGATCGTCAGGAAGCTGACGAATACAACCGGTTATGACGCTGAAGCCACGCTTTCGCCGGATGGCAAGAAGATGTTGTTTACTTCTACCCGTAACGGTGACCTGGATCTGTATGTGATGGATCTGAAAACAGGCGGCATAAAACAAGTAACAAATACCCTGGGTTATGATGGTGGTGCCTGGTTTAGTGCGGATGGAAAAAAAATCATCTGGCGGGCAAGCAGACCGAAAACAGATATTGAAATCAAAGAATACAAAGAACTGTTAGCCGAAAACCTGGTGGCGCCCACGCAGATGGAAGTGTATGTTTCAAATGCTGACGGCAGCAACGCAAAGCAAATTACGTCGCTTGGACAAGCCAACTGGGCGCCAAATTTTTTGCCTGATGGCCGTATTATTTTTTGTAGCAATGCAGAGTACAAAAGAGGCTTCCCCTTCAACATGTACCTGCTGAATGCAGACGGTGCCGGTATGCAAAAGATCAGTCACGACAAAGGCTTTGATGCTTTTCCGATGATGAGTCCAAACGGAAAAAGAATTTTGTTCTGTAGTAATCGTAACAACGGTGGAACGAGGGATACAAACGTTTTTGTGGCGGATTGGGAAGAGTAGGTTTGTGGTTTGTAGTTGGTGGTTTGTGGTTGTTTAGGCCCTAGTGCCTTTCCTTGAATTTTTGGCCTTTGATGGCGGATTTATTCAGGTAGTTGATGAAGCCGGTGAGCATTTTGGTGATTTGGTTTACAAGGGCATATAACTCTTCAAATAATTCAGGAGCCAAATATTGATTATCCAGGCCTCTGTAGAATTGTAATTTCAATTCACCGGCTTCACCCTTTGCAATAGTAAGGGAGTTAATGAACTCAAGCCTGCTTCCTCTTTCAAATTCTTCAGCAATATTATCCATGATAGAGCCACATGATCCTCTCAGTTGATCTTTGTAGCGAAAATCTTTTGCAATTGGATTCAAAAAAGTCAGCGGATAAATCTTCTGAGAGAGTGCTCTTGCCAGTTGCCATAAACAGCACTTTGATTGAATTAAAGTTAACCACAAACCTACAACGTTACATCTTCAATAAAAAAGTATTCCGTTTCCTCTCCGGGTTTATCTGTAATGGAAAGAATATCCAGCCGGAAATCATTATACTGTGGGTGTTGGTATAAAAACTGGTCAATGCCCCGTAACAAAACACGCAGTTTTTTCTTGTTTACGGCTTCCTCCGGATGACCATAATAGTTGGCA
>DASVSM010000050.1:0-3263 GCA_036388115.1 Flavisolibacter sp. | reverse complement strand
ACCGACTAAAAAAATCTACAGAGCTTGGCCTCCAACATTTCCACCTAGTTTAATCGAGTGGTGGGAAAATTAATAAGTTAGCACTTTAAAGGTGTATTTAATTTAAACTTTTGAGTAGGTTTTCTATATTTGGGCAAAAACCAAAACTATAGAAAACCTTTTTCCTTATATAGACTTATTTGCGAACCTACTTCCAATCTTTTTTTTCTTGCTTTATTTTAAGAGAAGCAAGTCCTCTATTCCTTTGAGGGTCATTATTATATATGTACTATTAAATTTTATAATTACATATATCATACTCATTACAAGTACTTCGAATACTTTTTTGTACGAATTTCTCACCCTAGCTGAGTATTTACTATTTGCTTTTTTTATTTATCTGCTCTTGAAATCAAAAAAGGTGAAACTTGTAATACTCCTAGCCAGTATTGCGTACACTGTTTTTTACATTTTTTATAATCTTTTACATGAGCCATCTTTTTTATCGATTACAATACCCATAGGGGTGGAAACAATATTTGTTCTCATCTTTTCCTTCTACTATCTATATGAACAAATGAATGATACTTCCACTTTGTTCATCTATACAAAACCGGCATTTTGGATAATTTTAGGAATAGTGCTTTATCTAGCAGGATCCTTCTTTATCTACATATTTGCGAGCTATCTAAACAGAGATGAACTGAGCAGGTATTGGGTACTCACCAATATCTTTTCTATTCTTAAAAACATTTTTTTTTGTATTGCTGTCTATATTAACTCCAAACTACCAAAAAAAAGTTTACAATATGAGTTTGAATTAAGCAGCCTAAACTAATCAACTTCATGTACCTATTACAAACGTCCTCCAATATCTCTCTCGTACTGTTTCTAGGTACATTAGGCATGTTAGTATTGACGATTGGTTTGATCATGTTCATCATCTTTCACCAGCGAAAGGTGATCCGGTTCCAGCTTCGCCTGCAGGAAATGGAAAAACGACAGCAAAAGATCTTATTGAATGCTTCCATCCGGCTACAGGAAGAAGAGCGTCAACGGCTGGCTGCGGATTTACATGATGATGCAGGTCCGTTGTTAGCAACAGCCAGGTTGTACCTGAACGAAAATTTGGTAAACCAGGATAAAGCCACGCAATTACAGTCCATCTTCCAGGCCCGGCAAATCCTGGATGATACAATTCAATTAGTACGAAATATCAGTCATAGCCTGATGCCACCAACGTTGAAAAACTTTGGATTGGAATCGGCAGTTAACGATACCTTTCAAAAGATCAGTGGCTCCGGCACCATCAATGCCAGCAGCCGTTTTCATGATTATAAGGACCGTTTGAAACTGGATAAAGAATTAATTATCTTCCGTATCATACAGGAACTACTGAACAATATTTTAAAGCACAGCAGTGCGAGCTTTATTCACCTTACACAAAATTTTCAGGGAGATAACTGTTACATCCGTATCCACCACGATGGCAAAGGTTTGGTGCAAAGTGATTTTGATAAATTAAACAAAAGCAAAACCGGGTTAGGCTTGAAAAACATTTCCAGCCGCTTACGGGTTTTGCAGGGAAAGATCAATTTTGAAAAGGATCCGTCGCAGACCTACTACAAAGTAACCATCGAAATACCACGGGAAGAAGTACCCGAAGAGATGCTCTATAATTCTTAATTTAGTAGTGAAAGCAATATCGTATGGATGTGATCAAAGTAGCTATTGCCGATGACCATAAAATATTCCGCAAGGGTGTGATCCTTTCCCTGCGGCCTTACAGCAACATCAAATTCGTTTTGGAAGCAGAAAACGGTGAGGAACTGCTGGCTGGTATTGCGGAAGCGGCGCCTGATGTTGTATTGATGGATTTACGCATGCCTCAAAAAGACGGTATCGAAACAACAAAGATTCTCAGCAAACAATACCCCAATATTTATGTGCTGGTGCTTAGTATGCACGAAGACGAACGTTTTGTATCGCACCTGATGGAGAATGGAGCAAATGGTTATTTGCTGAAAAATGCAGAACCACAGGAGATTAAGAAAGCCATTATTGATGTTTATGAGAAGGGCTACTATCTAAACAATTTTGTCAATCGAATTCTGATCAAAAAAGCTCACTCCAAACAAAAAGCACTTCCTTCCTTAAACAGCGAGGTTACCATTACTGATAAAGAAAAAGAAGTGTTGCAATTTATTTGCATGGAATTTACCGCGCAGGAAATTGCACAGAAAATGGACATTAGTCCACGTACAGTAGAAGCCATTAAAGATCGTTTGATGGAACGTTTTGGTAGTAAGAATACGGCAGGTTTGGTGTTCTTTGCGGTGAAGAATAACCTGGTTGATTAAAATTTCATCTCCGAAATCTCCCCTTCCACAATCAGTTTTCCCCCTGTTTTATTTTTTATTTCTTCAACACTAACACCAGGAGCTCTCTCAATTAACCTGAAGCCATCTTCTGTAACATCCAGCACTGCTAATTCAGTAACAATTTTTTTTACACATCTTACACCTGTTAAAGGCAATGTACACTGTGGAAGCAGTTTGCTCTCTCCTTTCGGGTTCGTATGCATCATAGCCACAATGATGTTCTTTGCCGATGCCACCAGGTCCATCGCCCCTCCCATCCCTTTTACCATCTTGCCTGGGATCTTCCAGTTGGCAATGTCGCCGCTTTCCGATACTTCCATTGCACCCAACACTGTCAAATCAATTTTACCTGCCCTGATCATCCCAAAGCTTTCTGCCGAATCAAAAAAAGCACCGCCCGGAAGAATGGTCACCGTTTCTTTCCCGGCATTAATCAGATCGGCATCCATTTCTTCTTCCGTTGGATAAGGGCCCATGCCTAACATGCCGTTCTCCGACTGGAGCATAATATGCATGCCTTCGGGAATGTAGTTAGCTACCAGCGTTGGAATGCCAATGCCAAGGTTCACATACATGCCATCCTGCAGTTCCTGTGCTATCCGTTTTGCAATTCCATATTTATCTAAAGCCATGAATATTATTTAAATGAATGAGGAGAAATAAACAATGAGTTCCTGGTATCCGTAAAGAACGTGCAAAGGGAAACTGTCCTCAACACTATGCTGTTGGCTCATTACTCATTATTCATTAATTTGACCGTTCTTCTTTCAATGCGTTTTTCATAATTCCTGCCCTGGAAAATCCGGTGAACATATACACTGGCGACATGAATCTGGTCAGGATCCAGTTGTCCCGGCTCTACGAGGTGCTCCACTTCGGCGATAGTCACCGTTCCAGCTTTTG
>DASVSM010000049.1:0-3404 GCA_036388115.1 Flavisolibacter sp. | reverse complement strand
GACCGATGCGGTGCGTACGGTCGATGGCCTGTTGCTCTACGGCCGGGTTCCACCAGGGGTCAACGATATATACATAGTCGGCCGCCGTTAAGTTCAGGCCCACGCCACCTGCTTTCAGCGAGATAAGAAAAACCCTTGTTTCTTCATTGTTCTGAAAGGCCTGGATCGCTTTTTCGCGGTCCGGTGCAGACGTGCTTCCGTCAAAATATTCATACTTGATTCCCAGCTCATCCAGCTTCGCCCTGATGAGCGCCAGCATGCCAAGGAACTGCGAGAAAACAAGCGCCTTGTGATCACCAATGTTCTCGGAGATCTCTCTGGCCAATTCATCAAGCTTGATGGAATGATTCGGAAATTTTTCCTCTTCATTTAAGATGGCGGGTGAATCGCAAATCTGTCGCAGCTTCATTAATCCCTGCAGGATGGTTAACTGCGATCGCTGGATGCCCTGCTCTTCAATAGTGCCCATAATCTTCGCACGGAAATCATTGCGGTAGGCATCATAAATCTGCCGCTGCTCATCTTCCATTTCGCAGAAAAGGATCATCTCTGTTTTATCGGGTAAATCTTTTGCCACCTGTTCTTTTGTACGGCGAAGGATGAACGGATACAGGATTTTTTTGAGGTGATCTTTTTGTTCCTGCTCACCAAATTTGTCGATAGGAATGGCAAACTCCTGCCTAAAAAATTCCATGGAACCCAGCATGCCCGGATTCAGGAAGTTCATCTGCGCATAAATATCAAACGTGTTGTTTTGAAGCGGCGTACCACTCATGCACAACCGGTTTTTTGCATTAAGAAGAGAAGCCGCTTTGGTGACCTTGCTTGACGGATTTTTAATCGCCTGCGATTCATCGAGGATCACATAGTCAAGCTTTACCTGGGTGAATAACTTGATGTCGCTGCGAAGCGTACCATACGTGGTAATGATGACGTGATGTTTCAGCAGGTCATCCAACTGGCGGGTACGCAATGAACCATGATGGATGTAGTATTCGAGAGATGGCGTAAACTTTTTAATCTCGTTTTCCCAGTTATAGATCAGCGTTGTAGGGCAAACAACCAGTGCTTTCATGTCACCGTCGTTGTTCTCGTAATAATGCTGTAAGAAGGAAAGAGCCTGCACTGTTTTACCCAACCCCATATCATCTGCAAGTATGCCGCCCCACGAAACTTCACGCAGGTAATTCAGCCATTGAAAACCCGCTACCTGGTAAGGCCGGAGAATCGGCTGCAGGTTTGCCGGCGCCGGAATTTCTTTGATCTTGTCAAACTCCTTAATACGTTCGTACTTTTCTTCCAGTTGGATCGTCAGCTCTTCGGCATCACGGTTCTCATATAATTCATCAATTACGCTGAGGTGATAGCGGGAAAGCTTCAGCTTGTCCGTACGGCCTTCTCCCACCCGGAATAACAATGAATATTTTTTCAGCCATTCTTCCGGCAGAATGCCCAATGTGCCGTCGTTGAGCTGTACAAACTGCTGCTTGTTGGCAAGTGCTTTTTTTACTTCGGCCACACTTACTTTCTGATCGCCAAACAAGATGTCCACCTTGGCATCAAACCAGTCGGTATGCGACGAGATGTAAATATGTGTTTGCGGCTTGGCTGTATTGAAGCGAAAATTCTTTAGTGATTCGTATCCGTACACGGGCACCTTTGCTTCCTTCATGGCATCCACAAAAAGAAAGAACCAGTTGTTCTTTAACACTTCGGCTCCCTTCAGGGCCAGCGATGCGCCATCATCGAAAGGAACAAAATTGGAGTGAAGCATCTGCAGCTTGTACAGGAATGCTTTTTCAGCTTCGCGGTTGCGATGTACAACAACAACTTTATCGCCTTGCGGAATGATCAGTTCTCCTTTGTCTTTTCCTCTTGTATCAAATCCTTTGTAATTGTAAATAGGCTGAAATACCAGGTACTCACCTTTTTCGTGCAGGAATAGCTTTGTTTCAGGCTCGCCGTCTTTTACCTCATCTATCAGGCTGCGGTCAAAATCAACCTTGTAGTCTTTGGTGAGCGGCATTACTTTTTTCATCAGCGTTTGCGGCCATTGTTCCGCCGTAATCTTTTCCGCTCCGCCGGCTATACTGTCCGCCAGCTCTACCGCTTCTTTGCTTTCCCATACATACAACTGAAAGTTATAGAGGTAAACGAGTGCGGATTGCACTTCGTTTTCATTGATGGAATGTGCAACACCATCGGTCATCACATAACATTCAATCTCGTAGTTGTTGCCCGATTCGCTGACGTTAAAACCCGGAACAAGATAGTTGCTGCTGATGTCTACTTTTTGCAGGTGGCTTGTCTTAAATGTTTTGTCTTTTAGCAACACAAACACCGGCGAGCCAGCAAATTCTGCAAACAGTTTTTTAATTTTTGGCAGCAGGTATTCGGCTATCAGGTTCTTTGTTTCCGCAGGCAGATCATCATCTTCGTGATGTATGATGTTTTCCCAAAAGCCGGCGAAGGGTGAATTGCGGCTGACATATTTATTGATCTCTGCGTCCTGCAGCTTGCGCACCAGTTGCAGGAGGGCCTTGTCGTCTTCATTATAGGCTTCCGTTTCTATATACTTAGCCAGCTCCAGCTTTTGTACATTACCGGCAAAGGTTCCTTCTTCATCCATCTCCCCTTCAATGAGGTCGATGGTAAAACCAGGGTAAGCGTTCTTATTAAAATTGTAAACTACTCCAAGCTTTTTGGTAATGACGTGTTCTTTTTCCCCCGGCTCTTCTTCTGCTACATCGTTCACTTTTTCGTAGCGTGGCATACTTAAAGGCGCTGGTGTAACAATGCGTTTGATATTTCTGTCCAGCACCCGCAAATACGGCTTGCCATCTTTATAACTGAACTCAAACTTTCCTTTGAGGTCATCGGTCAACGAATACCCATAGGCCTCCAGCAACTTGTTTTTTTCCTTATCCCAGTTGCGAATGGTTTCAAAATAATGTTGCCCTTTTGTTTGCAGCAGGTGAAGAAGCACAATAACCTTTGGAAGGTTCAGTAAATGATCCGGATCGTCAAAATCAGAGCTGGTGTCAAAATTCCGCTCTTCATTCCGACGAATGATGACTGAATAATCGTTGCCGCCAATAGTGACTTTGGCCTTCACCATTTCATCTTTGGCTGTTTCAATTACCGGCTTCTGCGTTTGCAGGTATTTTTCGGCCTGGTCAACAATCTCATGGCTTGACAAAAGTTGAATAGTCTTTAGCTCAATGGCTTTCATTTTCGCCACCGTATGACGCTGATCGTATGCTACATCATCAGCAGTGAGTTGACCCTTGTCGATCATTTCCTGCAGGCGGATGAGAGAAGCTGCCTCGTGGCGGCAGATTTCGCCCAGGTTATACGGGCAGGCGCAACGGAGCGAAAGCGTTTTCGGATCGCGGTAATTCTGC
>DASVSM010000048.1:0-4367 GCA_036388115.1 Flavisolibacter sp. | reverse complement strand
TTCCAGTGGGAATGTCATTTCCACCGATGCCAGCACCGGCGAACGGTCGAGAAGCCGCGTTCCAGCTATATCAAATGGTTTTGCCGATCTGCATAACCATCTGAGAAACACACCTCCTTCCTCTGGCGACCTGTATGGCCTGATGAGGCAAAACAAAAAAAACAGACGTTATGGTACCCGCTATGTGATAACAGGAGCAGGCAATATTTATGCTTTTGTAGTTACCGACACGTCAGCAGCCAGTGCATTCCTTCTGAAGTATCCTCCGCAGCAGGAAACGGGCTATTCCCCGCTGTTCCCCGATGCCTTACTCGATGAATACCGCGACATTCAATATAAGTATGGTGCAAGTGAAGAAATGGCCATGGCTTATTTACTGGAAAACTATGCAGCAGGCGTTTCTTTACTCAAACAGGAAGAAAACGGTGTGTTCATCCAGCTTAGAACTTCTGTATCAACTGCCGGCCATGAGCTGGTTTTTAGAACTAATAACTGTAAATAGCAGAGGTGAATAGGGGAATTTTAGTCCTCACGTTTATGCCATAACAGTGGAGTGCTTTTGCAGCTTGCTCGTTCAAACACTGTCCGGAAAAATTTTTATTGAAAAAAATTGTTTTCTCTTGCGCCTGCATAATCACACGGCAGAACGCTAAGCACCAAGCAGAAAAAGGAGTCTCCACGTTTTTTGCTTCGTAAACTGGTTGAGAGTCATTACAATAAATAATCGGGAAGGATGACTTTCATTAGGCAGGCAATTTGCGGACAATACAATCAAATCAGATTGAAACATGGAAACCCAACAAATGCCAAAAGAGATGCCTCCGCAACACCAGGAGCAGCAGCCCGGAATAGAACAGGAAATGACCCCTCGTCCGATCTATGATGATGATATGCCCGGCTATAACAGGCTGAAGGATAAAGTAGCCATCATTACCGGAGGTGACAGCGGCATAGGCCGGGCCGTTGCTATTGCCTATGCAAAAGAAGGGGCCGACGTGGTGATCGTTTATTTAAATGAGCACCAGGATGCCGAAGAAACCGCTAGAGCCTGTGCCAAGTATGGTAAACAGGCCCTGTTGCTGCCATTGGACGTTAGCAAAGAAGAAAACTGTAAACGCATTGTTGACGAAACGTTGAAAGGATTTGGAAAGATCGATATCGTGGTCAATAATGCAGCCATTCAATTTAAGCATACCAGCTTAGAGGAGATTCCAAGTGAAGAATGGGAGCAGACCTTCCGCGTAAATATCTTCTCACACTTTTACCTCAGCAAATATGCTATGCCGCACCTGAAAGAGGGAAGCAGTATCATCAACACGGCTTCTGTTAATGCCTTTAAAGGCAACCAGGAACTGATGGATTACTCTGCCACAAAAGGCGCTATCATTGCCTTTACACGAAGCCTTGCCCAGGCTGTGGCACAAAAAGGTATTCGTGTAAATGCCGTGGCTCCTGGCCCGGTATGGACGCCATTGATCCCTGCTTCTTTCCCAGATGAAGAAGTAAAAGAATTTGGCAAGGATGTACCACTTGGCCGGGCAGCGCAACCGGTAGAGATTGCGCCAAGCTATGTGTTTCTTGCTGCCAGCAGGGACAGCAGTTATATCACCGGCCAGACGATTCATCCAAACGGCGGAAGTATTGTCAATGCGTAAATTGTAACGTAACAAATTGCCGGCCTGTGATAAAACACAGGCCGGCAATTTGTATATCAGATAAATGAATGATCGCTATTCCAGGTTTACAATCAATTTAATATGGTTGAACTTTTGCCTGACTTTCCGCTGCATGTGGCTGCCTACCGGGCGGGCGGTAAAGTGCATAAGGATGAATATGAAAAAGTAGTGATGCACCGCGTTGACGAAGTAGCGGAACAATATGGCAAGATCAACTTTTTGGTGCGGCTGGAAACCGATATGGACAACTACAGTTTTGCTGCCTTCCTCGACTATCTGAAGGTGAGCTTTGAGCATTTTACCAAATGGAACCGCATGGCCATTGTATCGGACGAAGCTTGGGTTCGGACCGCTTACAATGCGCTTAGCCCGTTGGTGCCAGGAAAGATAAAAGGCTATCCATTGGCCGAATACGAAGCGGCAAAGCAATGGGTTTCCGCTCCATTGGAAGAAGGAACCTAAAATGGATGCCGATGCAAATGAAGAAAACGATTGAAGCAGGTATTGTGGCAACCAGCGTTATGACGGCCTTTAGTTATGCTTTATCTGCTATGGAAAAAGAGAACTATAAAGAACCACAATTGCTAAGTGGTTTTGTAAAGGGGTGGTTATCAAAAGAAAATGGCATCATTAACTATTCCGGCTGGCTAGTGCATTATACACTTGGCTGTACCTGGGCTGGCGTCTATACTTTATTAAACAAACAATTCTCACATAAAGTTTCTTCCAAGCATGCTTTCCTGTTTGGATGTATAAGTGGTGCCATTGGTGTGCTAACCTGGAAGGCTCTTTTTGAGCATCACCCTCATCCACCGAAAACGGCTCACCGGAAATTCTACAGGCAGTTGTTCGCCGCACACCTGCTGTTTGCGTTTTCCCTGGCAAAGGCATATACATTTTTACACAAGGAAAATTCACCAGTACGTAACAGCTTTATTGATTCTTCAATGCCTTCATTAACTTGTCAAGCGTTCCCTCATCGGTAAAATGCATACTTGCATTCTTCAGCATCTTTTGGTTGGAAAGAATCTGGCTGTCAAATTTGAGCTTGTACTTAGTGTCCTTCTTGTCAAACAGGGCTTTCCATCCCATGCTTAAAGCCCTTCCTGTTTTCATGGACATAAACATATCTACCGGAACCGTCTTCTTCGCCGGCAATACAACGACTTCCTGCATTTCCCCATTCACCGTGTTCTTCCCATCAATGCTCATGCTGTACTGACCATCCTTCATGCGGATATCAAAAGAATTTGGGTTGGTGACATGCATCGTCATTTTAATGCCTGCATTTTTTAAGCTGAATTTCTTTATGTCAAGATCACCAGGTTTCATTTCAGGCAGCCATACCATGGGCAATTCTTCTTCAATGGTCACATTGAATTTCCGTTCACCAGCAATGGGCAGATCGGTGTGTACCGTATTGATAAAGCTGTACACGGCAGTGTCCTTCTTTTGTTTTGCCATTTTATCATTCACGGCATCGATGGCTTTTGCAGACACCGTCATTGGCAAGGTCACTGTTTGATTGCCCGAAGCCGGAAGACGAATGTCTTTTGGATAATGTCCTTCCGCTGCTTTTACACCATTGATCTTTACTATGTAATCCAATCCCGTAAGGTTAACGGCAACAGGAAGCGGGTTCTTGATGATTACTTTGTTTTGCACCTGAATATTATCTCCCCTGATACTGGTAATAGACATGGATGCCGTTTGCATCGTAAGCTTTACCGCTTTTGCTTTGGCTTCGTTGACCGTGTTGCTTACCATTGCCTGGGGGGTGGAGGGATCGGCTTTTGGATTTGGCTTTAAACTGGAGCGCCACCACCAGAATGAAACGGCGAGCACCATGAAGCTAACAATACCGAATATCCAATATCGTAATCGATTCTTTTTCATTGCTCATTATTTTTTGGAACCTGGGTTAGCGAAGCGGGGTAAACTGTATTGATTTTTGCCAGCTATACAGTTTGTCCTTGTTGCGCAACCATTTCCTGTTTTTGTTCCAAATACTATGCAACGAGTTCCTGCTCAGATTAAGTTTTTTGATAGGAGGGACATAACCCACATTATGCAGCAATGAGTAACCTTTATTTTCAGGCGGTAATTATAAATATATGCGACTATGGATATGTAGCGCAATGCATTTTATACAGCCAGCTTTTTATCCAAATACCAATCCAAGGCAGCCTGCGAAACAGCGGCCGGTATCTCGTGTCGGCCATTGAACTCTTTGTACAATACGTTGTAGCCGCTCCTTTGTAATTTGGGTACAATCCGCCTGCTGCAGGGATCAATCGGTAACACATCATCGTTTATACCGTGGGAGATAAAGATGGAGGGCTTGCCCCTGTTTTCGTAGTTATAATGAAAGCCGGGAGAAAATGCCATGATATGTGTAAACAGATCGCCGTTAGTTAAGCCGATGCACAACGCATACGAAGCGCCATCAGAAAAACCGCCTATGGCTATACGCTGATGATCAATGTTGAAGTGGTTAAAAACGTAAGACAATGCATGATCGATAAAGAGCACATCGATGCCAAAAGAATTGGCTGCGATAATGTCCCAGCTGTAATCGTGTGAAGCAGGCGACAATAAGATAATATTGTTGTCGTCAGCATACTGTCGAATATAAGACAGGCCATGCGCAGCATTTCCTCCAGCGCCGTGTAACATTAGTGCAAGGGCAGC
>DASVSM010000047.1:0-2873 GCA_036388115.1 Flavisolibacter sp. | reverse complement strand
ACTTTTATTCGGTGCTGATGGCGCTTACTCCGCTGCACGACTGTCGCACATGCTGCACCATAACCTGTTTGACTACCATCAGTACTACATCGATTGCGGCTACAAGGAAATAAGTATTCCCGCAGGGGAGAACGGCGGCTTTCTATTGGAGAAGAATGCGCTGCACATTTGGCCCCGAAAAGAATACATGCTCATTGCCCTTCCCAATCTTGATGGAACATTCACTGGTACTTTATTCTTTCCATTTAAGGGCGAAACATCATTTGAAAAGCTTACCACCGAAGATGCTGTAACTGCATTTTTTCAACACACATTTCCGGATCTTGTTCCATTGGTACCTGACCTTGCGTCACAGTTCTTTCAGCATCCTACTTCTTCCTTAGTGACGGTAAAATGTTTTCCCTGGATTAGGGAAGATAAGTTCTGCTTGATAGGCGATGCAGCGCATGGGATTGTTCCATTTTTTGGGCAAGGCATGAATGCTGGCTTTGAGGACTGCAGTATTCTTAATGAGCTCATCGAAAAGCATAATGAAGACTGGAAGACCGTTTTGCAGGAGTTTCAAACCATTCGAAAACCTGATGCTGACGCCATTGCGGATCTTGCCGTTAATAACTTTACCGAGATGCGTGCAAGAACCGCCGATCCAAAATTTCTGTTACAAAAAAAGATCGAGGCAAAACTGCACGAACACCACCCGGATAAATGGATTCCGGCTTATTCGCAGGTAACGTTCAGTCCTCATATCCGGTACAGCGATGCATTGCGAAACAGTGAAAAGCAGGAGTCCATCATGCAGGAGATCATGCAGCGGGAGGATATTGAACAAATCTGGAACAGCCGCAATTTCATTGACAAGATTATTCATGAATATTTGGAAAAATGAATTGCAGATAACGGCGTTTGCCAATTGTGCTGATGAGACCTTGCTGGCTGTATTTGCAACTACGGCCCGTTAATAAAAAGGCTTGTCAATGACAGTTAGCAAAATATAATTTAAAAATGCGGTTGTTTACCGTTGGCAGGAAGAAGGACGGTGATTGCAAACTACGGCCTGCAATCCTATAACCATAAAAAGAAAAGAAAAGGAAAATGAAAAGCAATTGTATTGTGCCGATACTTGTCTTTATGTATAGCCTTATAGCTTGCAATCCGAAGACAAACCATGTTCAAAGCCCCTGCTTTTATGATAAACCTATCTCCCGCATCATGGTTTACAATAAGACAACAAACAAGTTTATTGCAAGCCAAATTGTAATAACTAAGCAAGAAGAGATAAAAGACATACAGAAAGAATTATTCAATTTAGCTCCTTCCGGCGCAGGAGACGCAAAAGCGAATTTTGGATTTTATCAACTGGAATTAATATATAGTGATGGTCAAACTAGCAGTTTTTCGATCATATATAGTACATACAATGGTGTCTTGATTAGTTGTTCTGGAGTCTTTTATAAAGACAATGGTTTGGAGTCGTTGATTCTATCAAAATTCCAAGAACTCTAAGGCGTCGGACTGCAGTCTGTGCCTATTAATGTCCCCTGCTGCCAGTAGTGTTCTGGTATCTTTAGGACTGCTGGCCGTAGCTTTTAGCTATGGTTTATCCGTTAATAAAGAGTAGTTGACCAGCGGAATGGTTTTTAGTATTGGTGCTTTGTGACAACTAAGTACTTCAATACCCGGAAGCCTTGTAATCATCCTAATCACCTGCGTTCTATCTTCGCTTCATGACCCGCCAGCAATTAGCCGAGCAAATATTTTCCAAAAAAACCTATCTCTGTGTTGGATTAGATACCGATCCTGAAAAACTTCCTAAGCATCTTCAGGATAACCCCGACAAAATTTTCGAATTCAACAAAGCTATCATTGATGCCACCAGGGATTTCTGCGTGGCGTATAAAATCAATACGGCATTTTACGAAGCACAAGGACTAAGAGGGTGGGAGAGCATGGAACGAACAGTGAACTACATTCCAACCACGCATTTTAAAATTGCCGATGCCAAACGTGGCGATATAGGCAATACATCGGCGCAATATGCAAAGGCATTTTTTGAGACGCTGAATTTTGATGCCATCACCGTTGCGCCGTACATGGGCGAGGACAGCATCAGGCCTTTTCTTGCATACGAAAACAAGTGGACGATTGTTTTAGGATTAACGTCTAACGAAGGCACAAAAGATTTTGAGTTACGGAAATTAACCCGTGAAACAACTGCCGGAATTGAATCAGCCGAACTGGCATTGGATGTGGGCTCGCATCAAACCGAATATTTATACGAAAGGGTTTTGAAGAAGGTTGCCGGATGGGGAACAGAAAATAACCTCATGTTTGTGATTGGGGCAACAAAGCCGGAAGAATTCATCAACATCCGCAACATCACGCCGAACCACTTTTATCTTGTACCCGGTGTAGGCGCACAAGGCGGAAGTTTAAAAGAAATCTCTGAAAGAGCAATGACGAAAGATTGTGGTCTATTGGTAAATGCCAGCCGTGGCGTTCTCTATGCTTCGTCAGGTGAGGACTTTGCAGAGGCTGCCGGAAAAGCCGCAAAAACATACGCAGAAGAAATGCAGCAATACGTAAAATAATTGGCATGAACCGTCGTCACTTCATCCGTAATTCTTCCTTGCTAACGGTTGGATCCGGAGTCCTGCCGTCTTCAACAATCAGAGCCGAAAACAAAAAGACATCGCTCACGTTTGCTTTTCTGACGGATGTGCATATCAAGCCATCGGATGTGGCAGAGAAAGGGATGCGCAAAGCATTCCGGCATGTGAATTCGCTGAAGAACAAGCCGGATTTCATTTTGAACGGTGGCGATGCAATCATGGATGCGTTAGCGGCAGACAAGGGAAAAACGGAGGAACAATGGG
>DASVSM010000046.1:0-5333 GCA_036388115.1 Flavisolibacter sp. | reverse complement strand
CTGGCTGATCTGTTTCGCGGTCAAATGTTCAACATCTCTTTCCGCACGGTAATTATAAATACCAATGCTACGCATGTTTGGGCTCATGCCGGCGTATTGCATCAACACACAGGCCTCCTCGCCGCTTAAGCCATTTGGTGTGATGTGGTTCGCCGGTGCAAAAGCATGCGCAATGGCCGAAATATCGAAGGCCATAAAACTGCAATTACGAATGACGGGTTCCATTTCATCCATGTGTTCTTTCACGGTTCCCACCCGGAAGCAATCGAAGCGCAGCTTGTCCATCGTTTCCAGCATCCGCGGATGAACGAAGTAACTTTGAAAGCCGATATGGTTGTAATGCCGCATGTAATTCGGCTCTGTTGTCAGCAGTTCCATCAGAAAATTATCGGCCCGGAAAGGCGATTCAAGGTTGATGTCGATCAGCGCATCCACACCTACGGCATCCACGGCTTTTTTATCATCAGCAAAGGCATAGTATTGTGCCAGTGCCAGGTCGTTTGATCCGCCTAAAACAATAACGGTCTTATTGGCTTCTATCAATTCATGAATGATCATTTTAAGCGCCGCATAACTATCCGTATTGGCCTTGCCGGTTTTTACATCACCTATATCGGCCAGTTTAATATCCTGGTGCCAGTGATATAAATTATAGAATTCACTACGGATGATGGCCGGCGAAGTACTGGGGTGTAAAAGTGCTGCACCCCGCTGCTCAGCGCAACCCACCAATACGATATCCGCTTCGTCAAGGTTTGGGAATTCCTCCTCGTATACTTCGATGGCCTTTCCTATCTGGCCTTCCTTGTAACCCGTGTCGCCACTAATCTCAATGCGATTGACAGGATTTAAAAAATCTACAATTGAATCAAACATGATGAATGGTGAATAATTTATCTGTAAATAAATCGCTCTGTTGAAACATGAAAAGGTGGACGATCACTCACCATTGACCATTCACACTCGCGTTGTTATTTTCTTTTCTCATACACAGCATATCCCCATTGCTCAATGGCATTAAGCACTGGTTCTTTGTTCATTAAAAAGATATTGCTCCATTCTTTTTCAGATGGCTGGTCTTTCCAGCTAAACGTTTGTGGTGTTTTAGAAAGATTCACTACAACCAACACTTTATTACCGTCTTTTTCCCGCTCAAAAGCATAGATGGCCGCATCGTTGGACGTGCGAAGTTTTTTGAAAGAGGCGTTGGCCGCTAACGCAGGATTGTTCTTCCGTAGCTGAAGCAGTGTTTTATAAAAGTTGGCCCTTTCTAATTTGTTGAAAGAGATCGTGTCTTTGTAAAAGAAGCTGATGCTGTCCAGCACCGGCACTTCCTGCCCGCTGTAAATTAATGGCACGGCGCCTTTCATCGTTTGCGTTAGTACGGCAAACGGTGCATGTATAGCACCGGGCATCGTTCCGTAATCTGCTTTGTTCCAACTGTTCTCATCATGGTTGCTGGTGAAATGTAAAAACAGCCCCGGAGATTTAAACGTTGTATCGGCTTCATGCAGCACGGAATCCAACGCAAAAGCAGGTCGCTTTCCGCCCGCTACTTCCACTGCCTTGTGAAATAATTTCCAGGCATAACTCATGTCAAAGCCTGCGTCGTACACCCAGTTGTCTTCCGCTTCTGCCAGCATTAAAAGTCCGGGCTTTGTCTTTTTTAATTCAGCGTTTGCTTTCACCCAGAAATCTTTTCCCTGCCCTTGCGCATGGTCGCAACGAAAGCCATCAATGCCGGTTTCTGTAACCCAGTATTTCATGGAGGCAATGGTGCTGTCCCATAATTGCCTGTTCTTAAAATCCAGCTTTCTTGTATCGGTCCAATCGGTGCCGGGCTGATGAACGGGAACGCCACTGGAATCCCTGATGAAAAAATCAGGATGCTGTTTCACCCAGGGATGATCAGGTGCCGTGTGATTGGGCACCCAGTCAATGATCACTTTCATGCCCATGCCGTGTGCTTTATTTACAAGGTTCTTCCAATCTTCCATTGTGCCAAACTCGGGGTTAATGCTGCGGTAATCGGAGATGGCATAATACGAGCCAAGAACACCTTTTCTTCCTTCTTTTCCAATGGGATTGACAGGCATGAACCAAAGTGTTTGCACGCCCATATCTTTCAACCGTTGCAGATGAGCCGAGAAAGCAGTAAACGTTCCTTCGGGGGTGTACTGACGAATGTTGACTTCGTAAATATTCCCCTGCATGATCCACGCAGGATGGCCATCTATCATGGCAACGGAATCCGCACCATTTGTGCTGTCTGCATTGGTAGCGCTGGTGTTCGCTGTGTTGTTGCAGGAAGTAAACAAACAGGAAGCAATGGCAATCGGTAGAAGAAGTTTGTACATGGTGATGACTTTGCACTAAAGTAGGTAAAAGAGATATTCCATATCCGTTGGATAGGGAATATCTATACAGCTATTGCATATAATTCAATCGTTTCTTTTCCAGGTAACGAACAACTGCCAGACGGATGTCAGATAGTGTTTCGCCTTTACCGGCGGCAGGATAAACTTTTACCACTTCCACGTTATTTGCATTCAAAAAATCCATATTGGCTTCTTTACCCGATAATAAAAACTCAGGCAAGGCAACACGATAGGTTTTCGCCGGATCAATCACCAAGCCATTTAAACTCCATTTATCAGCCGCAAAAACCAGGTTTTCGTTATACTGCAAAAAGCCGCCGATGCCAATGTTTTTTCTCCCGGTTTCCAGCATGCGAATAACGAGACTTCCTTTCATATCGGCTTCGCTAACAGCACCGCCAAATGGCAAAGCCCGCAAAATATCATACTGGCTCACGGGCAATTGCACCACATCATCTACTCTTATTGATCCTCCGTTCATCACTACGATATCGGCTTGCGGCGCTGCATCCTGCAACGAAGAAATAATGAGCCGGGTTAAGTTTGTTGGCCGGGTACGAACTTCTGTTTCTCTTCCTTCTAGCGGCTCGCCTTTGTTGATCATTACTTTTTGTGCATCAAAGCCAAGTGAGCTGTAGTTCTCATTTGCAATTGTATTCCACTTCTGAACAACCGTATTGGTTGCGCTATCCAGGGCTACTTTTTCATTTAATGCTTCCAGCTTTGTTTTAACAATGTTCTTTTTTTTCTTTTTGTTGATACGAAGGTTGACCGCGTAAGCTGTCTTTGCATTGGCCATTGCCTTGGTGATGTAAACGTTGCCAATCTTTGCAAAACGCTGGTCGTGTTCGTGTCCGCCAATGATAGCGGTCAACCCCGGAACTTCCCTTGCCAGTAATTCATCTGCGTCCATGCTTTGGTGCGTGATAGCAATAACAGCATCTACCGAATCTTTCAAATTATTATAAGCTTCTTTTGCGGCTTGCAAGGGGTCGTTATAGCTAACATAGTCTGCTTTGTTAAAAGGAAGCGTAACGGCAATTAACCCAATTTTTGCAGTGGTGCCATCGGCGTCTTTCACGTTCATGACGTATGTTTTTGGCAAGGCACCTTTACCTTCTTTTACAAAGGGCGTTGCGCCGGTTTTTGTTTGATGAAACGAGTTGGTGGAGATCCAAGGAAATGCTGATTCATTAATGCGATCCTGCAACTCTGCTTCTTTGATATCAAATTCATGATTGCCGAACATGGCAAAATCCAATCCCGCAGCATTCAATGCTTCTACCATTTGCTTACCCCTGATGGCTTTGCCCTGGAACTGCAAACTGTTGTAGATGGAAGGACTCAAAAAATCGCCGGCCATTACGAGGTAAGTATTTGGATTTTTTTGGAGATATGTTTTTTTCAGCGTAGCTACACGGGCAATGCCACCTTCCCGGCCGCCACTCAGCGGCGCAATTTCATAAACATCATTTATCTGTAAAAAACTGATGTCAATTCGCTGGTTGTCTTTGGCTGCTGAACCTGGCTGCGCGGTTTTACAGGAAGTAAAAAATAAACCTGCAATAAAAATGAAAGGGTGTAGACGTTTCATGGTTGTATAAAAATGAAAGCAAAGTAAAGAAGTATTTACGTCGTTATTTCTGTTCCTTCCCCGATGGAAGCTTAGCGGCACATTTTTTATAGAGTACTGTGTACTAAAATTTAATTTATGCTCTGGAGAGGACGACAAGGAAGCGGAAATGTAGAAGACCGTCGTGGTATTGGCGGCCCGGTGGCAGTGGGTGGCGGCATCATTGGTGTGATTGCCTTACTGTTCAACCTGCTGACCGGGGGAAATGTTGATCCTTCGCAAATACCCGGAGTTGGCGGCGGCGGTGGAAGCACCCGCCAGATGTCGCCGGCAGAGCAGGCAAGACAGGATACACTTGCTGAATTCTCAAAAGTGGTACTGCGGGAAACTGAATTAGTGTGGCAACAGCTTCTGCCGCAGCAGGCAGGTCAGGCCTATGAAGATCCAAAGCTTGTTTTGTTTACTGATGCTGTTCAGTCGGCCTGCGGCAATGCAAGCAGTGCAACCGGCCCTTTTTATTGTCCCGGCGATCATAAGCTGTATGTTGATCTTTCCTTTTTTGATGAGTTAGGGCAACGTTTTGGTGCGGCCGGAGACTTTGCCATGGCTTATGTCATTGCTCATGAAGTAGGACATCACATTCAAACCTTGCTGGGCACATCAAACAAAATGGCGCAACTGAGGCAACAGTCCAGCGAGACAGAATACAATAAATATTCGGTGATGATGGAACTGCAGGCAGATTTCCTGGCCGGCGTGTGGGCACATTATGTGCGGGGCAAAGGTTTGCTGGAAAGCGGCGATGTGGAAGAAGCAATGCGTGCAGCCAATGCTATTGGTGATGACCGGTTAACACAGGGAAGGGTATCGCCGGATAATTTTACACATGGAACGTCGGAGCAGCGCATGTACTGGTTCAGAAAAGGATATGAAACGGGTGATGTGAGACAGGGAAATACGTTCCAGGACCCGCGGCTGCAGTAACCCTGAGCTCCCCAGCCCCTCCAGGGAGGACTTTCCGGGCACGGAAGGCCGGCTTAGGCAAGCAGCTTTCTTTTTTGGTTTCTCTTTTATTGAAAGTGGGTTTCACGCAAAGGCGCAAAGGAGCAGCGGCGCAGCGGTAAGTTCTCTGTGTTTCCCTGTGTTCTCCCTGCCTCTGTGGTTCAAAAAAGCGCAACAGAATTCATGAACGTACAAGAGTGCGACGCAAGTAAAGCTCAATAGCAGCACTGGCCTCTGGTTCATAAAAAGAAAAGGACTCAATCAAAAACTGATTGAGTCCTTTTCAGCATCTTGCTCAAACAAGGGCTGTGCTGCTGGTGGCCCTCTCTGCGAGGAGAGGGTTAGGGTGAGGCCTTACTTAATATCTTCCGCTTTCAACC
>DASVSM010000045.1:0-1795 GCA_036388115.1 Flavisolibacter sp. | reverse complement strand
CTAAGTCATACCGTTTTTGGTTCCAAAGACAGTATGGCCCTTGAAGACTTGTTTGCTAGAAAGGCGAGCTATGGTCATTCCGGTGGAAAGATTGAAACAAGAGAAGAAGCCATTGCTGCTATCAGCAAAGGCAAATCGGTTTATACCGATACGGCCGTGAGTAATATCAAAGTAATGATTAATGATGATGTGGCGGTAGTGCGGCATTTATTTAAGGCCAAAGAAAACAAAGCTGATGGTACTGTCACTCCGTTGAACATGACCATGATGATGGTTTGGGTGAAAGAAAAAGGGAAGTGGAGATTGATGGGACGGCAGGCAGTAAAGCTTACCTAGAAAATAAAACCAACTAAAACTGTTTTATGCAAATAATGCCTTACATCATGTTCAACGGCAACTGCGAAGATGCTTTGAAATTTTATGAGAAAACGTTCGGTGGAGAAATCAAAGACCTGATGCGCTTTGAAGGTACGCCTGCTGAGAACATGAGCCAGGATAAGCAAAAAGTGATGCATTCACATTTTGCTGTTGATGGCAATAATTTGTTCATGGCCTCTGATAGCGGATTCGGGGGTTCTGAAGCAGCCCATGGAGGAATGGTTCACCTGAGCCTCAACTTCACCGATGCAGGTAGAATTCAGCAGGTGTTTGCAGCCATGAGTGATGGCGGAAAAGTAACCATGCCTCTGCAGGATACATTTTGGGGAGCAATGTTTGGAATGCTGACAGATCAATATGGCGTTAACTGGATGTTTAATTACGATAAGCCAGGCGCTAAACCTTAAAAATTTAAAAGTAATAGTCAAAAAGGTACAATCTGAATTTGACTTTATTGTATAGTAGATGGGTAGAAAATTATTATTAGAAAATGCACACATAGAAGGTATCCGTTATTACGATACCTACCGCAATAACGGTGGTTATGCAGCGCAGGAAAAGGCGTTTAAAATGTCGCCTGCTGATGTGACGGAGGAAGTGAAGAAAAGCGGTCTTCGTGGTCGTGGTGGCGCTGGGTTTCCAACAGGTATGAAATGGAGCTTTCTGGCCAGGCCGGAAGGCGTTCCGCGTTACCTTGTTTGCAATGCCGACGAATCCGAACCGGGAACGTTCAAAGACCGTTACCTGATGGAGTTTTTGCCGCACCTTTTTGTTGAAGGCCTGGCAATTTCGTCGTACGCATTGGGTGCCAATACCTGTTACATCTACATCCGCGGCGAGTACGCCTGGATTCCTGATATTTTAGAACAGGCCATTGCAGAAGCAAAGCAGAATGGTTTCTTAGGTAAGAATATTTTAGGAACCGGCTTCGACCTGGAAATTTATGTGCAGCGTGGCGCTGGTGCTTATATCTGTGGCGAAGAAACAGCCTTGCTGGAATCACTGGAAGGCAAGAGAGGTAACCCCCGTATCAAGCCTCCATTCCCTGCCATTAAAGGTTTGTGGGGCTGCCCGACTGTGGTAAACAACGTCGAGACCCTGGCAGCCGTGGTACCAATCATCAATATTGGTGGCGAAGAGTATGCAAAGATTGGTGTCGGTAAATCAACCGGTACGAAGCTGATTTCGGCCTGCGGCAATATCAACAAGCCGGGTGTATATGAAATTGACATGACACAGTCGGTAGAGGAATTCATTTATAGTGATGAATACTGCGGTGGCATTCCGAATGGTAAAAAGCTGAAAGCTTGTATTCCTGGCGGTTCTTCCGTTCCTATTCTTCCCGCTAACCTTTTGCTGACAACAGCGAAAGGCGAAAAGCGGATGATGACGTATGAGGGCCTTGCTGACGGCGGTT
>DASVSM010000044.1:0-2916 GCA_036388115.1 Flavisolibacter sp. | reverse complement strand
GTGGTCCGCAAAACTTTATAGCCCGCTGCGTAAGCCACTGTCACGGCAACCCTGGTATATTTTCCACCGGGAAAACAGAAAGACACAGGCGCTTTTCCCGTAACATCTCCAAGCCATTGGTAGCTGCCGCTGATCTCTTCATTGATAGTATTGACGTTGGCGTTATGCAGCCTGACATGATTTAATGTGTGCCCACCGATCTCAAAATCAGTTGATAACCGCCGCACTTGTTGTGCCGACATGACAGCCTTTTCGGCATTGGTCTTTGGAATATAAAAGGTTGCCTTCAGGTTGTATTTATGAAGTAACTCAGCAAGTCTGAAATCAGCTTCATGCCCATCGTCCCAGCTGGTTGTAATTACTTTGGCCGCATTCATTAACCTCTATTGATTACAAAACCCATATTATACGTTTGACCTGCAGGTTCTGTTTTGCTATAGTCTTTATCGAACGCAAACTTTTCTTTTCTCCAACTGATGCGACTACATTTTTTACCGTAAGAAAAAAATATTTCAAACCGAAAAAAACCCGGTTGGGTTTCTCTATTTCAGCATGGTAGAATAACAGGCATAGATCAAACGTCTTTTTGTCTTTTTCAGTTAACCAGCGTGAAGAAAACAGGCTGGAATTATTTCTACAAGGACCAATCACAATATTCTTATGCTTCGTCATGTTTAATTAAACCGTTATCTCCGCTGAAAAAGAGGTAACCGAAAGCTGCTCTTGCCGTACCGACTGATAAATAGAGATGAGCTGTTCCGCATTTTTCTCCGGCGTATAAGACTTTTCATAAGCTGAACGGGCATTGCGACGATACCGTTCCTTCTCGCTTGTACTTAACCTGTTCCACCAATCAATTGCTTGCGCTAAACAGTTTGGATTGTTAGCCTCAAAGAGTAATCCATCGTGACCATGCGAAATCATGTGTTCCATAACCCCTAGTTTTGATGCAATAACCGGCGTTCCGCAGGCGAGTGCTTCAATGATTGTGAGTGGCATGCCTTCGTACCAGATCGATGGAAAAATGAGTGCTGACGAACTGCTCAGCAGTTCAACTATTTCCACTTTTGAAAGTATCCCCGCATAAGTAATATTGGAATACTTCTTACTAGATGCAATCACTTCGTCCTTCAGTGGCCCATCTCCGGCCAATACGATGCGGTATGAAGAAGACGAAAAAACCTGCAGTAGAAGCGCCACACCTTTATCTTTCGATAAACGGCCCACATAGACAAATGTATCGGACCTTTCACAATCTTCCTGCCTAGGGCTTGCACAAAAATTTGGTTTCACAATAAGCTGGCCTTCTCTAAATTTCATTTTCGATTGAGAGAACATATCTTTTGCATGGTTGCTCAATACAATAAAACGATCAGGGGTTTTCCATGTGCCGAACCAGTGGTGGATTTGCATACTTACTCCCATCCAAAAGGTGAGTAATTTCGAGTTCCTGTACACGCCTTTTTTAACTGCTTGCAATGGGAATGTACGTTGTAAAGAATCAAGGAACGGTTGACCGTTATAGAAAAGTGTATTGGAAGGGCAAAGCAACCGGTAATTGTGCAATGTACACACCAATGGAACCTTACTATTCTTAACCGCATAGATGACAGACGGTGACCCGCTAAAATGCAGGTTGTGAACATGAACAACGTCCGGGCGAAATTGCTTTATCTTTTTTTTCACTGCCAAATAAGAAGAAAAATTAAAAGGCAGTTGTAAATATTTTGCCAGAACCCTGCCCTTATTATGGAATTTCAGCAACTCTACTTCAATACCAATTTTCTCCAGAAGTGCAACTTCTTCTTCAACGACTGTTTCCTCCCCTGCTTTCAACTGGTAAAAGCAGTGAATCATTAAAATCTTCATAAGTGTATTTAAATATAACCGGCAGTCCTAACTTGCCTTTTTTCCCGTATCAGTGAGTTTGATAACGGTGTTGATGATCTTACGTGTTGCCAATGCAGGAAAACTAAATGGCTTTCTCAACTGCCTTACCAGTGACGGCTCCTCTGTATTTACAGGACAGAACCGGAAGGAACGCTGGTTTCCAGGATCAGTGGGTGTTTTTAAAAAGTCAATGCCAAACTGGTTTGTGCTTTCGTTATCAAAACCAATGTTGGACGCTTTGGAAATGATCGGGTATACAACCTTCAAATTATTTTCGGCCACCTGTACCTGCATTTGAATATCCCAGGTAGAGATAGTGCCGTTCAATTGTTTTTTAAGAATCCGGTAAAGGTCCATTCCTTCTTTGTCAAGGCGTGCTTTAAACCTGGGCGATGTTTTCCTGATCTGCTCCAGCTGCGTTTTATCCCAGATAACATTTTGCACCCGGTTGCTCCAGCTTGCCCAGCCGTAACAACTGAAGCGGCTATGAATAACCGTGTCATATTCATAACCCGCTACTTTCAAAGGAAACGCATAGCCAGAAATAGTGAAAATGGATGGCTCATTTTTGTAGAAGGCAAGGCTGTCCAGCATGTAGCGGAGATAATTTGGTGTCACCACCAAATCATCTTCCACAACAATGAATTGGTCGTAGTTCTCGCACAAGTAGCGGATGCCCTGCTCAAAGTTTGGACCGGTGGTCAGGTTCTTTTCCCGAAATTGTTTAAAAACATTTCGGAAGCCGGTAATTGAGTTAATGTATTCTCTCGTGGCCATTACACCCGGTAAATCTTTTTCCGTTTTGGCACCGTCGCAAAAGAAAATAATGTCCATGTCGGCACACTCCGGGTTCTTCAGCAATGCTTCCATTGAGACTTTCAGCTTTGCTGCCCGCTTATAACAGAAAACGGCGATAATCGTTTTGTCACTCATGGCTAAAAATTTATGAGATGGTTAGGGCAATTATTTTTTTAGTGTATCCCAGATGAAAGGGAAAATCTTTTTCATCCACAGCTTTACAAACTC
>DASVSM010000043.1:0-1525 GCA_036388115.1 Flavisolibacter sp. | reverse complement strand
TGCGCAAGGTGGTAACAAAAGCAGCGGCTTCGTCAGGGCTTCGAAGGTCTGGCTCCGTTACAATTTCCAGTAACGCTGTGCCGGCGCGGTTGAAATCAAGTTGTGTGTATTGATTTGTTCCATTATGAATGCTTTTCCCGGCATCCTCTTCGATGTGAATGCGATTCAGGCGAACGGACCTGCGTTCATTACCGACACTGATTTCCACGGACCCGCCTTTGCAGATAGGAGTGGTATGCTGGGAAATTTGATATCCTTTCGGAAGATCAGGGTAAAAGTAATTTTTACGGGCAAAATAGTTTTGCTGAACGATTTCAGAATTTGTTGCCAGTCCTAATGTGATGGCCAGGCGGATAGCTTCTTTGTTCATTTTTGGCAAGGTTCCCGGGTGGGCAAGTGAAATTGTACTTACCTGCGTGTTAGGTTCCTGCCCGAATGCTGTGGCATCAGCGCAAAAAAGCTTTGTAGCCGTTAGCAATTGTGCATGCACTTCCAAACCGATCACAGTTTCATATAGATCTTCTGCCTTCATTAAAACAAATTTAGGCAGATAATAAAAGCCCCGCCTATAAAAGGCAGGGCCGTTGAAAGACTGCACAATGAAACTTATATAATCAGTGATGAACAACCAGTAATAAGCGAGGCACACCAAATGATAATACGCCTTCTCCTTACTGATCACTCAGTACTTATAGATCAACTGTTTTTAATTTACGTGGAATTTTTACTTCAATGGTTTGTGTTTTGCCACCGCGGGCTACCTGGAAGCGAACAACCGGCTGGTCTTTCTTCTCCCTCATCAGCTTCGAAATCTCATCGGCACTATTAACTGCTTTGTCGTCAATTTGAAGCACAATATCATTCTCTTTAATGCCTGCTTTTGCAGCTGTACCTTCTCCTTCTACTTCCAGCACTTTCACACCTTTGCCATCGTCGGTATCCTGAACGGCCATGCCTAATCTCGGACGGCTGCCGGATATATAAACATTCCCCTGCATGCTTGGCATCGTACGTTCAAATGTTCTGAAACCCTGGTTTTCACGCAACATATCATTGGCTAAAATCTTTGGAGCTGTCATGCCTTTCATGTCAATACCTTTCCATCTTCCCAATTCTGCCGTGGCCTTCTGCTCTTTGCCTTCGCGCAGGTAAGTAATGGTTACTTTATCGCCTGGTTTGTGTGCCCGAATAGCATCGCTCACATCATCCCCGTCGTCAATCTTGCGGTTATCAATCTTTGTAATAACATCACCCTTTTTCAAACCGGCTTTTTCTGCTGCACTCTCTTTTGTAATGGTACGGATCTCCGCCCCATTGTCCTGGCCTTCGGTAGTTACTCCCAGCATAGCACGATTGCTATCTACATTGAATAATGAACGGCCATGGCCATAATCATCAAAGGACATGCTATAGGTTCCGTTGGGCGTTCTCAGTGCAGTTACATTTGGGATCTTCAGGTTATTCACATGCACTTTTACATCTTTCAGGTCGGCAACGTCCTTACCATTCACTTTTACCTTGTCGC
>DASVSM010000042.1:0-3983 GCA_036388115.1 Flavisolibacter sp. | reverse complement strand
GCAGACAATAGTATTGAAGAGCCGCAAAATTTTGAAGAGCAGGCCATGAAGTTTATTGGCAAGGATCTTTACAAGGCCTTCTTTTACGGCTACACAAAAAAACAGTGGGGCTGCGAACCAACAGAACTCCCTGCTGCCATCTTAAAGCGCATTCCCGTACGCTTTAACTATAACGACAATTATTACAATAACCCGTTGCAAGGTATACCTCGCAACGGCTTTACAGAAATGTTCGAAAAACTGCTTGATCATCCAAACATTACGGTTACATTAAGTAAAAAGTTTGATAGCAACTCAGATGTTTCCGGTTATGATCATGTGTTCTTTACCGGCCCACTCGACCAGTTTTTTGATTATAAGTACGGAAGGCTGTCCTATCGTACGGTATTTTTTGAAAAAGGCGTTGCCGATGGTGATTACCAGGGAAATGCTGTGATCAATTACTGTAACGAAGACGTGCCTTATACAAGAGTTCATGAGCACAAACACTTTACCCCCTGGGAGCAACACGAAAAAACTGCATATTTTAAAGAGTACAGTAAAGAAACGACTCCTGAAGATGTGCCGTATTATCCGAAGCGGCTGGATGATGACAAGAAAAAACTGGCACTCTATCGGAATGATGCAGAGCAATTAGAAGGCGTAAGTTTTCTTGGACGCCTGGCAACTTACCGTTATATGGATATGCATCATGTGATTGGTGAAGCGCTGGATTTTGCCAATAAATTCATCGGGGCGCAGAAGGCCAGCAAGGTACCACCTATTTTTCCAAATAACGAAGGTTAATGACTTAAAGGCTGTCGTTGCAGAAGTAATGCATAGCATAATTTTTGCCCGACTGATGCTGATGCGGCGTTCTACCGTATTTTCGCGTAGCCTTATATGCCTAAAGTCCTGAGAATATTAAATCGATTAATTGTGGGTGGCCCGGTGCTCAATGCCGCGTATCTTACCAAGTATCTTTCCCCCAACTTTGAAACCTTACTTGTAGTAGGTGAAAAAGAGGCGCACGAAAAGAGTGCAGATTACCTGGCAGAGCAACTAGACATAGATTACGTTACTATTCCACAAATGGGCAGGGCTATTAGTCCCGTGAATGATTATCAGGCCTTCAAACAGTTAAAAAAGATTATTAAGGAGTTTAAACCGGATGTGGTCCATACGCATGCAGCAAAGCCGGGGGCCCTTGGTCGTCTCGCTGCTTCTGTTTGCGGGGTGCCGGCCATTGTTCATACTTATCATGGACATGTCTTTCACTCTTACTTTAACAGCCTGAAGTCAGGTGTCTATATTAATACAGAGCGCTTTCTGGGTCGCCGGTCGAGTACGCTTATTGCCATCAGCGAGGCACAACGTAAAGAACTGGCTGATGAATTTAGAATTGCTCCAGCCGATAAATTCAGGGTTATCCAATTAGGACTTGACCTGGATAAATTCGCGGAAGATCAGGTTGAAAAAAGAGCAAGCTTTCGCCGGGAGTTTGGTATTGAAGAGGATGAAATTGCCATTGGTATAATCGGACGTTTGGTGCCGGTGAAAAATCATGACCTGTTTTTAATTGCCATCTCGCATGTGGTGAAGAATAGTTCCAAAAGGATCAAGGCTTTTATCATAGGTGACGGCGAAACAAGGCAGGACTTGGAAAAGAAAGCAAATGAACTAGGACTATCGTTTTCAACACAAAATGATATGCTTCATCCTCATCCGCTTGTATTTACATCGTGGCGCAGCGATGTAGACAGTATTAATGCAGGTCTTGATATCATTACGCTGACCTCATTAAACGAGGGTACTCCCGTTAGCCTGATTGAAGCGCAGGCCGCCAATAAACCAATTGTCAGTACGAGGGTAGGCGGTATTGGCGATATAGTTGTGGAAGGAAAAACGGCTTTATTAGCTGATGTTACTGACAGTGAAACATTTTGTGCTCATCTGCTGAATCTTGTCAACGATGATGCTTTCCGGCAACAATTAGGAAGCAACAGCAGTCAGTATGTAATGAAACGGTTTAGCTACCAGCGCTTAATGAAAGATATGTCTGACCTCTATTACGAATTACTTCATAAAAAAGTTCCCGCAAGAGCAATACTGCGCTAGCCATCTCCTTCTACAAACTCTCTTCTCATTTCCCTTATTTAAGTTGACCCGTTAAACACTGTACATCATCGGCAGCCAATAAATTGTCGCTACCTTCACCGCCAGTTTAAAATTCCCCGTGGCATGGAAAAAAAGCGCATCTTAATTACAGGGATGGCAGGATTTATTGGGTTTAGTCTGGCAGATAAATTAGCAAAGGATGAAGTCTACGATATCTATGGGTTAGACAATATCAACAACTATTATGATGTCCGGCTGAAGTATGACCGTCTGGAACAATTAGGATTTGACGCATCATCAATTGAAAACGGAAAGCAAACCGACAATCAGAAACATCCACTGCTGAAGTTCATCCGGCTTGATCTGGAGGACCTTCAAGGTTTGGAAGCGCTTTTTGCACAGCAAAGGTTTGATATTGTTGTCCATTTAGCTGCGCAAGCCGGTGTAAGGCACAGCCTGAACAATCCACACGCATACATCAATAGCAATGTAACAGGGTTTGTCAATATCCTGGAATGTTGTAAAAATCACCAGGTAAAACATCTTGTTTATGCAAGCAGCTCCAGTGTTTATGGTCTGGATTCACAAGTGCCTTTCTCCGAAAACGAGCCAACCAACCATCCTGTTTCCTTGTATGCGGCTACAAAAAAAATGAATGAGCTGATGGCTTACACATACAGCCATCTCTACAGTTTACCAGTAACAGGGTTGCGATTTTTTACTGTCTACGGTCCGTGGGGAAGGCCGGATATGTCTCCCATGTTATTTGCTAAAGCCATCAAAAAAGGGCAAGCTATCAAGGTTTTTAACCATGGTAAGATGCGCAGAGATTTCACTTATATAGGAGATATTGTAGAAGGAATTGACAGGGTTATAAAACAGGCGCCAACAACCTATAAAATATATAATATCGGTAATAGCAAGCCTATTGAGTTACTGGACTTTATTGAACTGATTGAAAAGTCGATCGGTATATCGGCAAGTAAAGAAATGTTACCCATGCAGCCCGGTGAGGTTTATGAAACGTATGCGGATACGGCTTCGCTGTCGCAGGATACTGGCTATATGCCTTCAACACCATTAAGCGAAGGAGTGCATAAGTTTTTAACTTGGTATCTTGATTACTATAAATAAACTTATTGATGAACAATTGGACCGGGAGAAGCTGCAAGCTTATCTTGCGTTCTGATAGAAATAGTAAAGGAAAATGTTCTTCTTCGGAAAGAAAAAAGTTACACCATCAGTTGACCTTAGTTGGTTGCGTGCAGATATGCACTCGCACCTTATTCCTGGTATCGATGATGGCTCGCCGGATATGGCTACTTCCCTGGAACTTATCAGGGGATTAAAAAACCTTGGCTACAAAAAGCTGATAACAACCCCTCATATCCTTTGGGAAGTTTATCCCAATACAACTGACACGATAAAAACCGGGTTGGCAAACCTGCAAAAAGCAATCGAAAGTGAAGGCATAGAGATTGAGTTGCATGCAGCCGCCGAATATTTCATTGATGAACATTTTGAAGATCAATTGAAAAACAAAGTACCACTTCTGCCTATCAGTGGAAACATGGTGCTGGTGGAATTTTCGATGATCACCGCACCAATGGATCTGCAGCAGGTGCTTTTTGAAATGCAGATCCAGAATTATCTGCCAGTCATTGCCCATCCCGAACGGTACATTTACCTGGCGCAACGCAAGCATTTTTATGATGAATTGAAAGAAACGGGTTGTTTGTTTCAACTGAATTTGCTGGCTCTTACCGGGTACTATGGAAAACCGGTGCAGGAGCTGGCGGATTATTTACTGAAGAATAATTTTTATTCCTTTGCGGGCACTGATCTTCATGGTGCCCGTCATCTGGCGGCCCTGCAAAAACTATCTT